>NZ_JBAFWZ010000002.1:0-187084 GCF_036662795.1 Lysinibacillus sp. 54212 | reverse complement strand
CTCCATAAAAGAAATTTGATTAGCTCAAATTGTTTGTATCTGTCGCTTGCGCTTCCGATACACAAAAACATTTGCTGGCATCAATTTTGATGTCCAAAATTTTTGTTTCATGGTTTAATATGAAACTTTATTGTTAACGTTTTGCTTGTTCAGTTTTCAAGGTTCATTTTGTTTGCCGTTTCAAGCGACTTCTCTAATTTAACATCTCACATTTTGTTTGTCAACAACCTTTTTTAGAAAAGTTGTTTTGTATTAAAAATGTTATAAGTTGTTTGGTTAAAGCGTCACGTCTTAGCGACATTTAATATATTACAATATGTTCTTTATAAAAGTCAACACTTTATTCAAAAAAATATTCGAGGCCTCAATCCTATGCCTCGAATACAATTTCACAAGCCATATTCGCTTTCAACAAACGCTTTATCTATGCGATATTGTCGATGGAATACTGATTCATTTTTCGCAATAACCGGTTCCACGATTATATAATCTTTATCTATTAAATGCTCCATAAATACTTCTAAATCCGTCGAATAGTAACTTAGTTCATCATGCGAATGTAAATCTTGAATAGTCCAAATCTCTTGGGTTAACATAACTTCTAAAATATGCTGCGCCCCGTCATGTGTCCTTGAGTTAATTAAAAACTCACTTGCTAAAAACAATAACTCTAAACGCTTTTCTAAACTTTCATTACTCATTACAAGCTCTTCATATAGTTTATATATAGCCGGATCGATTTTTTTTACCTGCGACCAGACAGTTACCTCTGGATATAGACCACTATCTATTACAGCAAGTCGACCTAAATGATGGAGCGAATCAACAACATGGTTATAAGCATCTAAATAATCCCCGCGTTCAAAAAATTCCTTCCCCTCTAAATAACGTCTAATAAGTTTACTATATTGAATACCTGTTTTAATCTTCCTTCCATAGAACGGAAACTCCTGAAGCTCTGAGCGAAGTTTATATAGAAACTCATTTCGATCAAATAAAGCTTTGCCAAAGAAAATCCAATCTACTAATCGTCTATTCGATCCAATAAATAACCATTTACGAAGTCGCTTTTCAGTTACGATATGCATAACCATCTTAGAATTCCCATACATATAATGCTTCGTGAAAATTGGTTGCTCGCCTTCTTTTACAATAATCAATAGAACATAATCAAAGGTATCGGTTACATTCATTGCATCGTCACGCTTACTAACTAATATTACACCTAACGTATCGGGATGACTTGCCCGCTCCTGGTAAATTGGACGTAAAATCTGTTCCATAAAAGTACCCCCTATCAAAATCACACTATATGTTATACGTCTTTTTTTTCGACATGCTATAGAAGAAATCCTCTTAAAAGAATATAATACTAAAATAAATTCAATCTATGGTATAGTAATCATTAGATTGGGAGGCAAAGAACATGAAAAAATATAGTAATAAAATAAATAAAATCCGTTCATTTGCGTTATCACTTATCTTTATCGGATTTTTTGTTATGTATGGCGCTATCTTCTTCCGTGAAAATCAAATTTTAGTATTAATTTTTATGACAGTGGGACTGCTTTGTATTATCGGTAGTACAGTTGTCTACGGTTGGATTGGTCTACTATCTACTCGGGCTGTTCAGGTCGTTTGTCCAAGCTGCAATAAACACACAAAGGTACTTGGAAGAGTAGACATGTGTATGTATTGTAATGAACCACTTACTTTAGACTCTACATTAGAAGGTAAAGAATTCGATCAAAACTATAATAGTAAGAAACAATAATAGCTGGCATGTGCCGGCTTTTTTCAATAGGTATTATTTTACGCTTCATTCTACAAAAAGAAAGCCTAGTAGCATGAGCAACTAGGCTAGTATTGTTATAATACTTTTTGGTTTCGACCTTCTACACAGTCTGGACATGTTCCATATACTTCTAAACGATGTGAGTTAACTTCGAATCCTGTTACATGTGATGCAAACTGCTCTACTTCGTTAAGCCCCGGATAATGAAAGTCTACAATTTTGCCACAGCATTCACAAATCATGTGATAGTGATCGTTCGTTACAAAATCAAAACGACTAGCTGCGTCGCCATAAGTTAATTCCTTTACTAAGCCTACTTCGCGAAATACACGTAAATTATTATATACGGTAGCTACACTCATATTAGGGAATTTACCTTCCAGCGCTTTATAAATATCATCTGCCGTTGGATGATTCATTGAATGAATTAAATATTCCAAAATAGCATGACGCTGCGGAGTAATCCTTACACCAGTAGTCTTTAACGTGTCCAGCGCATCCTTCAAATGCATTTCAGACATCGCCATGCACCTCTCTTATACATAATTATTAATTTATAATTGTTACAAATAGTGTAACTAATTTGTCCACAGGTTGTCAACATTTCCTTATTAAACGCACGAATGTATGAAGCCATTTCGACTAAATAGAATATTTAATTCTCAATTACAGTTTCTCAAATGATAATACACACTTTTTCACTTTACAAAGTTAATATCCTCTCAGCAAATTCATTTCGTTTTCTAATTTCCGTTCTCCATTTAACCATTTCTTTAGGCTTGGTCTAAAAATGTCTAAGCTACGTTCAACATATTTTGAGGAGTGACTCGAAAAATGGGGTGAGAGTGTCACATTGCTCAATTTCCAAAGCGGGCTATCCTCTGGAAGTGGCTCTACTTCATAAACGTCTAAGACAGCATGGGCAATTAATCCATCCTGTAATACATCAACTATTACTTCCGTTTGTACTAGATCTCCGCGACCGAAATTCATAAAAATAGCCGAATCTTTCATAACCTCAAAATGTTTACGGGATAATAAATGCTTTGTTTCTTCTGTACTTGGTAGCATTGAGATAACAATATCCGCTTTTGGTAGTACGTCCATTAAATTTGGTATACGATGCGTTTCATTCATAAAAGGTACAACCTCGCCACTTCGGTTACATCCAATAGTGTAAACATCAAATGCTTGTAAGATACGGCCGATTTCAGCACCAATTGCACCAGGTCCTAAAATTACCGCTGTACTTCCGTTTAATTCTGAAAGACGCGCTTTTTTGTTCCATTCACCTTTTTTTTGCATCTCATAGATAAACGGAAGAGCACGTTTAATAGATAAAATATGAGCTAAAATCGATTCCGTCATTGGCTTTTTATGAATGCCGCGCACATTTGAAACATAAATCCCACGTTCCGCAATCGCACGAGCCGGCATTTTCTCTACACCTGCTGAAGCAACGAAAATCCATTGTACGTTTTTCGCAATGACAATTTTCTCATCATCTAAATCTTCACCATATGTAACTAATATATCTGCCTTTGCTAATTCCTCATCACGTAGAGCTTTATCGAAAATAAAATCAACCGATGGGAATTCAGCTACTAATGGTGCTTGTAAATCTTCCCTTGGTTCAAACGTAAAATATACTCTCATTTATTTCGCTCCTTTTAAATAAGATAAAACATCCTCGATATGATTTTTCACTCGAACTTTGCGCCATTCTTTTACAACGATGCCGGCTTCATTTATTAAAAACGTAGAACGTTCAATACCCATGTATTCACGTCCGTACATTTTCTTTAGTACCCATACACCATATTTTTCTGCAACCTCATGATCCTCATCTACTAATAACGAAAACGGCAGCTCATGCTTTTCAATAAATTTTGTATGCTTTTTCTCATCATCCATGCTAACGCCTAAAATAACTGCATTTAAATCTGAAAAATCTGTGTAAGCATCTCTAAAATCACATGCTTGCGTCGTACATCCTGGTGTCATGTCTTTTGGATAAAAATAGAGCACTACATTCTTCCCTTTGAAGTCTGCTAAACTTACACTCTCTCCATTTTCATTCGGTAATGTAAACTGTGGTGCTAACTCGTTTTGTAAAGTCATATTGTAAAACCCTCCCCATCTTTTCTCTATCGTACCGAAGTCTCGTTAGTCTTTCAATTTCTTTGGCACTAAAGGGAAAATCAGTCTACAATAGAGTGTACAAAGTTCGTTTGGAGGCAAAACAATGAATCATTCAAAATCTGAAGCAATTTATAAAGAAGCATGTGAACATATTGTAGGCGGTGTCAATAGCCCATCGCGGTCATATAAAGCTGTTGGAGGCGGTGCACCAGTAGTTATGGCGCGCGGTGAAGGTGCATATTTTTATGATGTTGACGGCAATCGATACATCGATTACTTAGCTGCGTACGGACCGATTGTTACAGGGCATGGGCATCCTCATATTGCAAAGGCCATTACTCATGCAGCACAGACAGGTGTATTATTCGGGACACCTACTGAGCATGAGGTGAAATTCGCGAAAATGCTAAAGGATGCAATTCCTACTCTAGATAAAGTCCGCTTTAACAACTCCGGTACAGAAGCTGTTATGACAACAGTTCGAATTGCTCGCGCTTATACAGGACGCAATAAAATTATTAAATTCGCAGGCTGCTATCACGGACACTTTGATCAAGTACTTGTAGCAGCAGGCTCTGGGCCAGCAACACTAGGCACACCGGATTCAGCAGGGGTCCCCCAATCTGTGGCAACAGAAGTGATTACGGTGCCGTTTAATAATAAAGAAGAATTCACGTTAGCGATGGAACGTTGGGGAGATCAAGCAGCTGGTATTTTAATCGAACCAATCGTCGGTAACTTCGGTATTGTAGAACCGAAGCCTGGCTTTTTAGAGCATGTTCACGCACTTGCTAAACAGTACGGCGCATTAACGATTCACGATGAAGTCATTACGGCATTCCGTTTCCATTACGGGGCGGCACATACAATGCTCGGCTTAACGCCTGACTTAGTAGCAATGGGGAAAGTAATCGGTGGTGGCTTGCCGATTGGCGCTTACGGTGGTCGTAAGGAAGTGATGGAAACAGTTGCTCCACTTGGTCCCGCCTATCAAGCAGGAACAATGGCAGGAAACCCAGCGTCTATGTTAGCTGGTATTGCTTGTTTGGAAGTATTACAGCAGCCTGGTATTTATGATGAAATGGATCGCCTTGGTGCTATGCTTGAAAAAGGTATTTTAGAGGCTGCCGAGAAGCATAATGTAACCATTACAGTTAATCGCTTAAAAGGCGCACTGACAATTTACTTTACTGATGAAACCGTAGAAAACTATGATCAAGCTGAAAATTCAAATGGCGAAATTTTTGGTCGCTTCTTTAAATTAATGCTAGCAAAGGGCATTAATCTAGCTCCTTCAAAATACGAGGCTTGGTTCTTAACGACTGAGCACAAGGAACAAGATATTATCGAAACAATCGATGCAGTTCATTATGCATTCTCACAGTTGTAGGCCTAATAGTAGGAGTGTTTCGGTAATGTAATTTTTATTGAAAGAGAGGACTTAATTTTCTATGAAATTAGGTGCCCGTGTTTTTAAAACTGGTGTTGCTATTGTTTTCGCGCTATTTCTTGCTGAATTACTGCATCTACCTTCACCTGTATTTGCTGGAATTGCTGCTATTTTCGCTATTCAGCCATCTATTTATCGTTCATATTTAACGATTTTAGAGCAAGTACAGGGTAATTTAATCGGAGCTGTCGTGGCGGTAATTTTTGGCTTATTATTCGGCCATCATATAGTAGCGATTGGAATTGCCGCTATTATTGTAATTGGGCTTATGATTAAATTTAAATTGGAGAAATCCGTAACACTTGCACTTGTTACAGTCGTTGCAATCATGGAAGTTCAAGGTGATGAATTTTTAATGTTTGGACTAATCCGTTTTGCTACTGTGATGGTCGGAGTTTTTGCAGCATTTGTAGTAAATCTGGTGTTTATACCTCCGCGTTATGAGGTTAAGTTATTTACAACGATTAACTCGTTGCAAGATGACATTATTCGTTGGACTCGTCTTGCTGTTCGTCAGGCAAGTGAGCATACTTCAACAAAGATGGCATTAACAAAGCTGAACAATCGAATAGCAGACGTGGATATTCTATATAGTTTTTATAAGGAAGAACGTAGCTATTTTAGAAATCGAAAATATGTTAAGGCACGAAAACTTGTTGTCTATCGTCAAATGATTGTTACATCGAAAAAAAGCCTAGAGCTATTAAACCGCCTTCATAAGCATGAAAATGAACTTGGCAATTTACCAGATCAGTTCCGTTTAATGATTCAAGAGCGTTTAGATTTCTTACTCACTTATCATGAGCAGCTCCTACTAAAGTATACAGGGAAGCTAAAACCCGAGCATTCGCAGTGGTCACAGCATGATGAGTATTTACAACGTAATGAAGTGATGGAAATTTTCATTAAACAAATTGCCTTAGCACAAGAGCTAGAAGATGAAGAAGAGTTTTCAAGCTATCACTTGCTCTATATTTTATCGCGTATTTTAGATTATGAGGAAAATCTAGAGCATTTAGATACGCTTATCGTGTCCTACCGTAGCTACCATAGTAAGGAAAAAAACGAAGACTTAGAAGAAGAATTTTATTAAAACGAAAAGACACATCTCGACCAAAGCAGATCGAGATGTGTCTCTTTAATTTTTCATTTTCGGGTCAAGCGCGTCTCGCAAGCCATCCCCCATTAAATTAAAGCCAATAACCGTCAACATAATAGCTAGTCCCGGAAAAATCATAGCCCATGGCGCATTCAGTAGGAAAATACGAGAATCAGCAAGCATTCTTCCCCATTCCGGCTGACTAGGTTCAGCGCCTAACCCTAAAAACCCTAGTGCAGCTGCTTCAATAATAGCAGTAGCGATGGCTAATGTACCTTGAACAATAATAGGTGTCATTGCGTTCGGTAAAATATGTCGCCATAAGATCCGTGTGTTTTTCATCCCAATCGCCTTTGCAGCGTGAATATATTCTTCTTCTTTAATTGTTAATACACGAGAACGGATAAGCCGTCCGAAATTCGGTACATTAATAATGGCAATAGCAATGAGTGCATTTTGCAGAGAAGGGCCTAATACCGATACAATCGCAATTGCTAGTAGAATACTCGGAAAGGCAAGCATAATATCAAATAGACGAGAAATAATCGTATCAACCCATCTCCCGTAGTAGCCAGCAATAATACCTAAGAAGGTACCTACAGTAGCTGACAGAGCAACAGCCGCAAAACCTACTGTTAATGAAATTTTAGCTCCGTGTAAAATACGTGAAAAAATATCACGCCCTAAATCATCCGTTCCAAACCAATGCTCACTCGACGGAGCTAATAACCGTTGTGTAAGCTGTTGTTCATTATCTCCGTAAGGGGCGATAAAAGGACCTAGAATGGCTAGTGCAATAAAGAATACAACGATTGCCGTTCCAACAAGGGCAGATTTACTTTTTTTAAAGCTTCGCCATGCTGTTTTCCATGGACCGATAGCACGCTCTCCATCGCTCACCTCAGGTATAGCCTTAGAAACGATTTCAGACATATGCTCACCCCCCTAGTTGTATTTAATCCTTGTATCAATGGCTGTATATAATATATCAACAATTAAATTAATCATAACGAATAAGAACGCAATAATTAAAATGCCAGATTGAACAACAGGATAATCTCGGAATCCGATTGCTTCATAAATATACCGGCCAATACCCGGCCAACTAAAAATTGTTTCCGTTAAAATAGCCCCACCTAAAAGCAGTCCAGTTTGTAAGCCAATAACCGTCAAAATAGGGATAAGTGCATTTTTTAGAGCATGCTTATAAATAACAACGAACATTTTCTGTCCTTTTGCACGTGCAGTTCGTACAAAGTCAGAGCGCATCACTTCTAGCATGGATGCACGTGTAATCCGAGCAATAATGGCTGTCGGTATTGTTGCAAGCGCCACTCCTGGTAGTATCAAATGCTTTATGACAACTAGGAATTGATCAAAGCGACCTTGCAATAATGTATCCACTAAATATAAATGTGTAATGGCAGCAATCGGATCACGTACTTCCTCTCTTCCCGAAGTCGGTAGCCATCCTAAATTAATACTAAAAATCCATTGTTCCATTAATCCAAGCCAGAAAATCGGCATGGAAACACCTATCAGTGCCACTATCATCGCAATATAATCGAACCATGAATTTTGAAACCATGCCGAAATAATACCCGCATTCATCCCTACAATAATAGCGATTATCATTGCAAAAAGAGCAAGCTCAATTGTTGCAGCTAAATGTGGCCACACTTCGGTAAGAATAGGCTGCTTTGTACGTAATGAATCCCCTAAATCTCCCGTCACAATTCCTTTTAAATAATCGACATATTGAATGTACCAAGGATTATTTAGACCGAGTGATTCACGTAGCGCTGCAATTGCATCAGCTGTTGCCTGCTGACCTAAAATAACTTGAGCTGGGTCTCCTGGAATCGCTCGGATAATTAAAAAGACAACAAACGTCATACCAAGCAAAACGGGAATTAAATGCAGTAGCCGTTTGCCTATGTAGTGCAGCATTTCCTTCACCTCTCCCTCTGAACTTTAGAAAAACACATCTCGCTGTAGCGTAGGCGAGATAGTGTTTCCTCTTATGCACATATTCATATTTTCATTCGCTTAATTACTAAGAAAAGCGCAAGCACTGGAGAGCCCGAAGCGACCTCAAGCAGCTAGGTGCTAGAGCTAGACACTGCTAAATCCCCAAAAATTCACACTTTCCTCTACTGTGAGAAAAGGGAGGCATTGTATCCTCCCTTATCACCTATTCCATTGTTACGTTTAGTAAACGATCAGAGCCCGTTGGATGTGGTAGGAACCCTTTTACACCAGCTTTTGCAGCAAGTAATGGTGTTGAGTGTGCTAGTGGTACCCACGGCGCTTCCTCGTGAATAATCTCTTGCGCTTGCTTGTAAAGGTCATTACGTACTGCCTCATCTATTTCTGATTGTGCAGCAATTAATAAATCGTGCACTTTATCGTTTGAGTAATATGCATAGTTATTGCTACCGATATTATCTTTATCAAGTAATGTGTAGATGAAGTTGTCTGCATCCCCGTTATCACCTGTCCAGCCTAGCATGAATGCGTCTGCTTCACCATTTTTCGTTTTCTCTAAATACGTTGCCCACTCAAATGTAACGATTTTAGATGGAATCCCTACATCCTCTAAGTTTTTCTGAATTACTTGTGCAACTTTCGCTCCGTCAGGCATATATGGGCGTGGCACAGGCATTGCCCATAACTCAATTTCAGAGCCATCATAGCCAGCCTCTTTTAATAATTCCTTTGCCTTTTCAGGATTGTATTCATACCCTTTCACTTCATCGTTATAGCCACTAATCGATGGAGGCATTGGATTTACTGCCGGTTGTGCACGCCCCTCAAAGAATGCATCTACAATACCTTGCTTGTCGATCGCGTGGTTAACAGCTTGACGAACTAACACATTGTCAAATGGCGGACGTGTATTTGTTAAGCCTAAATAACCAATATTCATTGATGGACGCTCGATTAATTTAAGTGCAGAATTTGCTTCAATCCCTTTTCCATCTGATGGATTAATTCCGTCTGCTAAATCGATATCACCTGCTGTTAAAGCATTTAAACGAGCAGAGTTATCAGGAATAGAACGGAAAATTACTTTATCTAGCTTTGGTAAACCTTCTTGCCAATAGTCTTCAAATTTTTCGATCGTAATCGAATCGTTTCGCTTCCATTCTGTAAATTTGAACGGACCTGTTCCTACTGGATTATCACCAAATTTATCCCCTGTTTTTTCAAATTCAGTTGGTGAAGCAATGCCAAACGGACTCATCGCTAAATTTTTCAAGAATGGCGCCTGTGGACGAGATAGTTTAAAGATGACCGTATAATCATCCTCTGCTACTACCTCCGTAATAATATCCTCACCTTCAGCCTTAAACATAGAATTAAAGTAGTAGAAAGCATCTTCTGTTCCTGCTTTCCAGCGATCTACATTTTTCACTACTGCCTCAGCATTAAAATCTGTTCCATCGTGGAATTTAACAACTTCCTGGAGCTTGAACGTATACGTTAAGCCATCCTCACTAATTTCCCAGCTTTTAGCCAAACTAGGGTGGATTGTTGTATCTTCATCTCCAAAGTTTAAAAGCGTTTCAAACACATTTTGTGTCACTTTAAATGACTCGCCATCTGTAACGATAGCCGGATCAAGTGAAACAGAATCTGCACCTCGACCAAATACTAAAATTTGCGGTTTTGATGATTCTTTATCGCTATCATCATTTCCTTCCGCACCTTCATCTGTTGAATCAGAATTACAAGCTGCTAGTATAACTGAAAAAACTAATAGTAAGAAAAAGCCTAGAAGCCATTGCTTTTTTCTCAATTGAAACCCCTCCTTTTATTGTATCTATTATCATTAACACTACGCTTCACTATATAAGTGACACGCAACAGAATGACCTTGCTTAACTTCCATGAATACCGGGACTGTCGTTTTACAAATATCTGTCGCAAATGGACAGCGTGTATGAAATGTGCAGCCGTTCGGTGGATTCGATGGACTTGGTATATCACCTTGCAGTATTATTTGCTCACGGAGATAGACGGGATCAGGAACCGGTACAGCTGAAAGTAAAGCCTGCGTGTACGGATGAAGAGGCTCCTCATAAAGTGTTTCACTACCTGCTAGCTCTACCATTCTTCCGAGATACATTACGCCAACTCGATCACTAATATGTCGAACGACACCTAAATCATGGGCAATAAAGATATAGGTTAGTTTTAGATCTTGTTGAAGCCTTTGCATTAAATTCAACACCTGGGCTTGAATCGAAACGTCTAGTGCCGAAACAGGCTCATCTGCAATAATTAGCTTCGGATTTGTCATCAGCGCTCGTGCAATTCCAATACGCTGTCGCTGCCCACCACTAAACTGATGAGGATATCGTTTTGCATGATACGCACTTAAGCCCACTATTTCCAAATATTCTTGAACCTTTTGCTTCCGTTCCTCGGCTGTACCTATCCCATGTACGATTAATGGCTCCTCTAGAATCTTTTGGACTGTATGCCTCGGATTTAGTGAAGCGTATGGGTCCTGAAACACCATTTGAATATCTCGTCTTGCTTTTCGCATTTGCTTTGAGGATAGCGTTGTTAATTCCACATCGTTAAAAGTCACTTTGCCACTCGTTGCCTCATGCAGTTGCATAATGACCCGCCCTGTTGTTGATTTTCCGCAGCCAGATTCCCCAACAATGCCGAGTGTCTCTCCTTCGTATACTTCAAATGAAATATCATCAACTGCCTTGACATCGCTTTTTTTTCTAGAGAATATTCCAGAACGAATAGGAAAATATTTTTTTAAGTTTTCAACTTTGAGTAGCACTTTCGACAAGGACTTCCCCTCCTGTTCCCTCTAGCAAAAAGCATCGAGCCTCATGCTTTATTGATGCTGCATACAAACCAGGGTTTTCCGTCATACAGCGCTCATGTGCAAATTCGCAGCGCGGCGCAAAACGACAACCGACCTTAATGGAGCCGGGCCTCGGTACATTGCCTGGAATTGAATATAAGCTGCCCTTTTTAAAGCGCATATCAGGAACGGATTGAATAAGTCCCTTTGTATAGGGATGCTGTGGATTTTTAAAAATTTCCTCCACAGGTGCCTGTTCTACGATTTGACCTGCATACATAACAATGACACGCTCACACGTTTCTGCAACGACTCCTAAATCATGTGTAATAAGTAGAATCGCTGTCCCAAGTCTCTTATTTAAATCCTTCATAAGCTTTAGTATTTGGGCTTGAATCGTTACATCAAGGGCTGTTGTCGGCTCATCTGCAATTAAAATCCTTGGATCACACAGAAGTGCCATCGCAATCATGACACGCTGTCTCATACCTCCCGATAGCTGATGTGGATATTCCTTCATTAACTCCTCTGCTCGAGGCAGCCCTACAAGCTTCATTATTTCAATTGCTTTTTTGATGGCTTCTTTTTTTGACAGTTTTTTGTTATGAATTGAAATTGCTTCAATAAGTTGATTCCCTATAGTAAACAGTGGATTCAATGACGTCATCGGCTCCTGAAAAATCATTGCTACATCGTTACCACGAATCCTTCGCATCTCTCGTTCTGAAAGCTTCGTTAAATCCTTTCCTTCTAATAAAATTTCGCCGGATGTAATTTTTCCAGGTGGATCTGGAACAAGTCCCATAATAGATAGTGATGTTACACTCTTTCCACAACCGGATTCACCTACAATGGCTAAAATCTCCCCTTCGTGTATCGAAAAGCTAATATGGTCAACCGCTGAAATGTTGCCATCATCTGTAAAGAAAGTCGTCTCCAAGTCTTTTACTTCAAGAATGTTTTTTCGTTGCATCCCGACGCCTCCCCTGTAATGTGAAAGAAAAATAAATTTGAAATATACTAATCTAATCTCTTAATCTCTATTTTTTTACTTCTGATAGATTTATATATGCACGCCTTCTTAAATATATTAAAAAGTTTTCAAATTAATTACTTCGATGTAAATAGAAAAAAACGAAACCCGATTTGTCGGATTTCGTTTTTTATTAGTCTAATTTTTGTACTTGAAACAAATTAAAGTAAACGCCTTGTTGTTTCATTAAGGTTTCATGATTCCCAGACTCTACAAGCTCACCATGATCAATGACGAAAATTTTATCGGCGTGTGTAACTGTTGATAATCGGTGGGCAATGACGATTGTTGTTCTGTCATGAGCTAAGCGTTCTAACGAATCTTGAATTAACGCTTCACTTTCCAAATCCAGTGCAGATGTCGCTTCATCTAATACAAGGATTGGTGGATCTTTTAGAAATACGCGTGCAATCGCAACACGTTGCTTTTGCCCACCTGACAGTTTGACACCGCGCTCTCCAACCTTTGTATCATAGCCATCAGGCAACCCCATAATGAACTCATGTGCATTTGCAGCCTTAGCAGCAGCAATGACTTCTTCATCCGTAGCATCTGGCTTGCCCATTAGTATATTTTGCTTAACCGAGTCGCTAAATAATATATTGTCCTGTAAGACGATCCCAATTTGAGATCGTAAAGATTTCAGGTTTACATCTTTAATATTTAAATCATCTATTTTTACAGCTCCGTCAGTCGCATCATAAAAGCGTGGAATAAGACTAACAATTGTTGATTTGCCGCCACCACTCATACCTACAAATGCCGCTGTTTCACCAGGATTGATCGTAAAATCCACATTATTTAGTACTGTTTTCCCCTCCTGCTCATAGCGGAAGAAAACCTGTTCAAACGAAACTTTTCCTTTTACGTTTGTCAGCTCTATTGCATGTTCTTTATTTTGGACATCATACTTTTCATCCATTAATTCAAACATTCGGTCCATCGAGGCAATTGACTGCGTTAAAGTAGTCGATGAGCTCACTAATCGACGAAGAGGTCCATACAGCCTTTCAATATAAGCGATAAAAGCTACCATCACACCTAACGTCAAATCACCTTGAATTACTTGATAGCCTGCATAACCAATAACAAGGAGTGGGGCCACATCCGTGATTGTGTTTACAACGGCAAAGGATTTTGCATTCCATTTCGAATGATGGAGTGCTTTATTTAAAAATTCTCCATTGGTTTCATCGAAAATTTGTTGCTCATGCTTCTCAAGTGTAAAGCTTTTAATAATACTCATACCTGTAACACGTTCATGCAAATAGCTTTGCACACCTGCTAAAGCTTGTGAACGTTGACGTGTCAAACTACGTAAGCGGCCAAAGAAATACTTCACGCTAAATGCATAGAACGGGAATGCAATTAAAGAAACAAGAGTGAGCTTCACATTCATCGTTAGCATAATAGAGATGGCAATTAGTATCGTTGCTAGATCTAGCCATAAGTTCATAAGCCCAATCATAACAAAGTTTTTCGTTTGCTCTACATCGTTTATTACACGCGAAATCACTTCACCGGCTCGTGTATTGGCATAATATTTCAAGCTAAGTCTTTGCAAGTGGCCGTATAATTCTTTTCGAATATCAAATAAAATTTTATTGCTTAAATGCTGTGCAAAGTACTGGCGATAATATTCAATTGGTGGACGTATTATAAAAAATACAATCACTGTCCCTCCAAGCCAGGACATCAGCTGCCTCGTCATTTCCTCTGATGTTAATACTTCGGAGCCGATAATATCATCAATAACAATTTGAATTAATACAGGAATAAAAAGCGGTATTGCAAATTTTAAAATCCCAATAATTATTGTTAGTATCAACATCCATGTATAAGGTTTTACGAAGCGCATATATCTTTTTACGCTGTCCATTCTTTCCTACACTTCCTTTATTTCTTCTCTCTATGTTTGATAACGAGACTAACTATACTATTATTTTCGCTTTTATGTTAGAAAAATACTTCATAAAACAAGCTAAAGAATTTTATAAAGGAAAAGATCATTTTTCGTAAAAGAGAAGAGTCGCCCAACTGGACGACCCCTTCATAGTAAATTATTGTTGTTCTTCTTGAATTTCACGGTAAAGCTCATAACGATTCGTCCATACCTCAATAAAGTCTGGTGCAAATGGACCTCTGCGTTGCCGAATCCAACTAATTAATTTAGCTAAATTACGTTTTAAAATTTTATCAATTACTTCTGGGTAAGCCATTTCCTTACTATGCTGCTCATATTCATCTTCATCTAATAATGTGTAGGACATATCCGGAAATACCTTAACATCTAAATCATAATCAATATATTTTAATGCATTATTATCGTATACAAACGGCGAACTCATATTGCAATAATAATACACTCCATCCTCACGAAGCATACATATTATATTGAACCAATGCTCAGCATGAAAGTAACAAATTGAAGGTTCACGCGTAAGCCATGTACGACCATCCGACTCTGTGACAAGCGTTTTTTCATTTGCACCAATGACAATATTTTTTGTCCCTTTTAAAACCATCGTTTCTTGCCAGACACGGTGGATACTACCATTGTGCTTATAGCTATGTATTTGTATCGTTTCGCCTTCTACTGGTAATGCCATATTAAGCCCACCTTTTCGTCTAAGCTATCATTCATAGCAGTCTCCTACTTATTATAGCAATGGATGATAGAAAGGTGTAGGTCGAAAAACATAAATTTCATAATACGGGGTAAAAGTAAGAGATTATTTCCTCAAATTACAAACTATTGCTATTTTTATAGTAGCCGGCTTAGCAATTGCTAAGCCGACCGTTGTAGGAAATTCATTTGCGTAGAGCAACGCCCTAGCTTAAAACTTATTATTTTGCTTGTTACGTTTAGCTAATTGCATATTAGTTTGATTTTGCTGTTGATTCGCTTTTTGACTTTGCTTTTGCATTTCTTGGAAATCCTGCTCAGCACCAAACTCCTCGAACTGCTGCTCGTTGTTTTGGTTTTTGCGCTTTTGAGCCTCTTGTTTGTTTTGGGACTGATCTTTCTGTTCGTTGCGATTTCGCTTCATAATGAATTCACCTCCACGCTCATTATTGTGCGCAGAGAATGATTCAATTATTCATCTATTTTATTTCATCCCATATTTTCAGCATTGGTACAGGCATCGGTAAACGGGCAATCTGCTCCTTCGAAAAAAAGCCATCATCATCAATAGTTTGAACTTCCATTAACTCTGCCTCAATATGCCACGTTAAATGAGAAAACACATGCTTAAAGGAAATAATAGGACCATATTCTTTTGTAATTGTTACGTTATACTGATTCGAAAATTGCTCCAGCGGCTTAGCATCTTTTTTTAGTTCAATCATTGGAAACTGCCACATACCAGCTAATAAACCTTGGGCTGAACGCTTTTCTAATAGGTAGTGTCCGTTTTTATTTCGGGCAATAAACACTTTATAAACAAGGTTCTTCATTTTCACCTTTTTCGTTTTAATAGGTAGCTGGGCTGCATCTCCCTCTTCAAATGCACGGCAATAATCCCTTACAGGACAAAGCAGGCATTTTGGTGATGTTGGTGTACAAATTAAAGCCCCTAGCTCCATTAAACCTTGATTAAATGAGGATGCATTGTTAGGGTCAATAAGTTCGGTCACCGCCTCCTCAAAAACCTTTTTCGTTTTTGGTAAAGCAATATCTTCCTTAATAAGCAGTACTCGACTAAGAACACGCATGACGTTTCCATCCACAGCATGCTCTGGTTTGCCATATGCAATGCTTAAAATTGCTCCAGCTGTATACGGTCCTACTCCCTTTAATTTAGAAATATCTACACGATTATTAGGCACAGTTCCATTATATGTTTCCACTACTTCACGAACACCCGCTTGTAAATTACGTACACGCGAATAGTACCCAAGGCCTTCCCACATTTTTAATAATTCTTCTTCTGGTGCGTAAGCTAAGCTTTCGGCAGTTGGAAATTTGTCCATAAATCGAACGTAATATGGAATCACTGTATCAACCCTTGTTTGCTGTAGCATTACTTCAGAAACCCAGATTTGATAAGGATCTTTTGTATGACGCCATGGCAAATCCCTTTTTTCTCTTTGGAACCATTGGACTAAAGCATGGCGAAATTGTTCTTTAAATTCGTATTCCACAATATTCTCCTCTAATTTCGATTTTATTTTGTTTAAATAGGGTATATTATATTAATGAGGGTAAATGTTAATTTTTCCCGCAGGACTAGCTATTCGTATATTGGGTTTCAATGTACAAGGAGTTGATTATTTTGGATTCAGGTACACATTTAGTTATGGGAATTGCTATAGGCGGTTTAGCTTTAGCAGATCCCGTTGTAGCAGAAAATTCAGCTATGTTTACTGCTGTTTTGGCAGGTACGATTCTTGGTCAACAAGCACCCGATATCGATACAGTTTTAAAGCTGCGCAACAATGCAGTATATATACGACATCACCGGGGGATTACACACTCGATTCCTGCTGTATTATTATGGCCAATAGCAATTACCGCTATTTTATCGCTAATTTTTACAGACGCCAATCTATTACACTTATGGCTTTGGACACAGCTAGCAGTATTCCTGCATGTTTTAGTTGATATTTTCAATGCATACGGAACTCAAGCGGTCAGACCCTTTTCTAAAAAATGGGTAGCCCTTGGTGTTATTAACACTTTTGATCCATACATTTTCGGTTTACACTGCATCGGTATTTTACTATGGGCATTCGGTGCAAATCCAGTATGGACATTCGGTATCATGTATTTTATTATTACATGCTATTATATACTGCGTTTTGCTGTTCAAAAGGCGGTTAAAACTGCAGTGCATAACACTATTCAAGACGAGGAATTTGTCATTGTTGCTCCGACGATGCGCTTTTTTTACTGGCGTGTTGCAGCAGCATCCAAAACACATTACTATGTTGGAAGAGTTTATCGTCGATCAGTTAATATTTACGACAAGTTCGAGATTATTCCATTGCCTAGAACACCTTTAATTGACGCTGCAATGCAGGATAAAAATTTACAATCCTTTATTTCCTTCTCGCCTATTTATCGTTGGGAAATCTCGGAGTTAGAAAATGGATTAACCGAAGTTCGATTAATCGATTTACGCTATCGTAGCAATGATCGTTATCCATTTGTTGCAGTTGCACATGTGGATGATGATTTAAACATTGTTACGTCTTATACTGGATGGATTTTCACAGAGGATAAATTACAAAAAAAATTACAAATTGGTTCAAGTGATTTATAAAGCAAAGGCTAATGTCGAGGAACTCCCTACAACATTAGCCTTTGTTTATTGCAACGTATCGTCACTATCATTTAAAAGATGAGCATATTTCGGATTTTTAGCTGCAAATAAATGCAGCTTGTCACCATAGCTCGTAATTAGCTGACGAACTAGGTTTTCGGTAAATTCAGCACCACGGATAGCATAACCAGCCTTTGCAGAGGTTGCTTCATAATCACTCCATAGGAGCTCTATCCAAACACGGGCACGTGAAGCTGACATTGCTGGATTCTTATCTAACAGCTCTTGAGTTAATTTTGCAATATTGGCTTCCATATTATTTCCCTGCCTTCATTGGTGCTAAGATTGATACAGGAAGTGCCTCCTCAAAGCGCTCACTGCCTAAGCGGTAG
This sequence comes from Lysinibacillus sp. 54212, assembly GCF_036662795.1. Lineage (NCBI taxonomy): Bacteria > Bacillati > Bacillota > Bacilli > Caryophanales > Bacillaceae > Lysinibacillus > Lysinibacillus sp. 54212. The sequence goes on along the minus strand of NZ_JBAFWZ010000002.1, from coordinate 169,072 downwards.
CCCCATGCAAATCGCCCCTTTAAGCGATCCACCTTAAAAAACTCACCTGGCGCACCATCAATTCGGTACATCTCTCCAGGAATAATCGTATCTAAGTCCACTAAATATGCTGCTGCCATTAACGCCCGTCGCTCGTAAACTGCATATTCATTTACAATTCCTAGTTGCTCCGCTTTCCGTGCCTTTTCCTTTAACATAGCAATTTCATCACGTAATTCCTGCTCTGTCATTGCCCCATAATTTTTATCCATCATAATCTTCAATTTCCTTCCTTTCAATAAAACGATTAATAACCTCTATAGGAAAGCCCTTTTGATATAGAGCTTGTTTCACTTTCATGTTGCGCTCACTACCGGATAACTTCGCTGCAAATTTACGCCAAATCTTCTCGCCCTGCTGCTCAATCATCCCTTCCCACTCATCATCCTCACGCTCAAGGCTTATCTTTTCTAATACCTCACCTACAACAGTAAATGAATAGCCTTTTCGCATTAGCACATCTTGAATTTTTTGCTTCACCTGGGTAGGCGTTTTTTTCGAGCCCGCTCTTACTTCTTTTTCAGCAAGTCCCATTGCGATTTCAATTTGCTCCTCATGGGAAAAGGAACCTAATACTTCATCCTGTAAGCCTTTATCAATACCCTTTTTTATTAAATCCTGGCGAATGGCACGTGGACCCTTCTTTGCCGTTTTCTTTTTCGTTTCGAGGAGTGCCTTTGAATACGTCGCGTCATTTAAAAAGCCAAGTGATTCTAATTTGCGTACCGCTTCTAGCACTACTGCTTCGCCGTGCCCAGCAAGAAGTAGCTTCTTCTTTACCTCATGCTCACTACGCATTTGGAAGCTTAAAAAAGAAAGCGCCTTATTAAATGCTTTTGCAATCTCGTCTTCATATGTAATTTCATCAATATCGAATCTCTCGAGTGCTTTACCTTTCGTTAAACCAAACTTAATAAGCGTGCCTTCATCAACTGCAAATGCATACTCATCATTTAAGTAAATATTATAACGCTCTGCATTATTTTTTTGACGACCGATTTTCGTAATGACCTGCATTATCTCACGCTCCTTCCTCCTAGTATACATGTTTTTGTCAGACGTTTCACGAATGATATAATACGAATAAGAATGGATATTAGTGGAGGTGTTTTTTTGAAAATCGCGATCTCTGGTGGTACTGGATTTGTTGGAAAAAGATTAGTGGAAAAATTAAAAAGACTTGGAGCAACCGTTTTTGTCTTGACTCGTGGCACTGAAAAGACTGTAGATGGAGTTCAGTATATAACATGGATGAACGGTAAACATACAATACCCGAGCTAGAAGGAATCGATGCATTTATTAATTTGGCCGGTGTGTCTTTAAATGAAGGTCGATGGACAGTTGCTCGAAAAAACGATATTTTTAAGAGTAGAATGGATACAACGAATGAAGTACTGCGTATCTTTGATTCTTTATCAGCTCGTCCAAAGGTTTATATTAATGCTAGTGCGATCGGAATTTATCCTACATCCACAACAGCAATCTATACAGAACAGTCTGTTGAAGTAGCAAATGACTTTTTAGGAAGGACCGTTTCCGACTGGGAACAAAAAGCTCTTCAGGCTGAGCAATTGGGCATACGTACATGCCTTGCTCGCTTTGGTGTAATTTTAGGAAGGGATTCTGGTGCGTTACCACTAATTGCATTACCCTATAAGCTTTTCGTTGGTGGTACAGTTGGCTCTGGTGAACAGTGGCTATCTTGGATTCATGTAGATGATGTTTGTGAAGCCATATTACACTTAGTAAATACCCCTGAATTATATGGACCGATTAACTTTACTTCACCAAATGCCAAACGAATGAAGCAATTTGGGAAAATTGTAGGGAATGCACTTCATCGCCCACATTGGTTGCCGGTTCCTAGCCTTGCCTTAAAGCTCGCACTTGGCGAAAAAAGTCAGCTCGTATTAGAAGGACAATATGTAGTACCAGAAAAGTTACTTTCATCCGGCTTTCAATTTAAGTTTTCATCGCTTGAGGATGCAATTATTGACTTGTATAAAGGATAACGAACTGCACAATCTACCTATAAAAAGGAGGTTGTGCTTTTCATGTGGAAACAAATTATCGGAATTTTTGTAGCCGCTTTACTGATGATTTTTTCAGTTGTGTCCTTCGCATTAGCCGAGGAGCTACATTGGGGCTTTAAAAAGACCTCGAACGAACAGCCGGTCGAAATGGGTGCTCAAACTGATGCAATGCTTGAAAAATATGGTGCTGCTTATAAAGGGAATAGTGACAAAAAAGTACTGTATTTAACATTTGATAATGGTTACGAAAACGGCTTTACAGAAAGCATATTAGATACACTCAAAAAGGAAAAGGCCCCTGCTACCTTCTTCTTAACAGGTCATTATGTGACAAGTGCTCCAGATTTAGTGGAGCGAATGGTTAAGGATGGTCATATTATCGGTAACCATTCCGATAAGCACCCAAATATGGCAAAACTGTCAGAACAAGAAATGTTAAAGGAATGGGAAAGCTTTGATAAAAAGCTTCATGATCTCACAGGAATTAAGCGTACTTATTATGCCCGACCACCTGAAGGAATATATAATGAGGCGCTAATTGCTGCAGGTCAAAAATATAAATATCGCCATATGTTTTGGTCCATCGCCTTCAAGGACTGGGAAAAGGATGTACGTCGTGGTGGAGATTACGCCTACAATGAGCTAATGAAGCAAATTCACCCGGGAGCCATTATTTTAATGCATACCGTTGCAGAGGATAACGCCGAGGCACTACCTAAATTTATAAAGGATGCAAAAGCAAAGGGCTATACTTTCTCCTCACTAGATGATTTGGTGAAGGAAATGGATAGCGCGAAGCAATAACAGGCTCTCTTCCCTTTCAATGTTCTGTCCGTTATAATGATGGGATGAACTTAAAGGACGTGAAAGAAATGAATCAATCGACGATGAGAATTGGTCAAAAGTTTCCATTAACAATCAAACGACTCGGCATTAATGGAGAAGGTGTCGGCTTCTACAAACGGAATGTTGTTTTCGTTAAAGGAGCTATACCTGGTGAAGAAATAACAGTTAAGGTAACAAAGCTTCAGCGCAATTTTGCTGAAGCTGAAATCTTAACGATTCGAAAGCCTAGCGAATTTCGTCAAGAAGCGCCTTGTGCTGTTTATGAGGAGTGTGGCGGTTGCCAGCTACAGCATATGACATATGAGGCTCAGTTAATCAACAAGCGTGATATTGTCATCCAGGCTTTAGAAAAGTATGCACGAAATATTGCTGAAAATACTGATATTAAGCAAACTATTGGTATGGACAATCCGTGGCACTATCGTAATAAAAGTCAATTCCAGGTACGCAAGGAAGGAAAGCGTGTTTATGCAGGACTTTTTGCAGAGGGCTCGAATCAGCTGCTAAATATTAATGATTGTTCTGTACAGCACCCAGTCACTTCAAAAATTACGGTAGGTACACGTAAAATTTTGCAAAAGCTGAATATACCAATTTATGATGGCAAAACATTAAATGGTTTAGTCCGTACAATCGTTGTTCGTACAGGTGTTAAAACTGGCGAAACGCAAGTGTGCTTAGTGACAACACGAAATGAATTACCACATAAGGAAGAACTAATCCAGCGAATCAAAAAGTTAGATCCATCTATTGTTTCGATTACACAAAATATTAATCGTGAAAAAACATCATTAATTTTTGGAGATGAAACGATTGTCTTGGATGGGAAGGAAACTATTCACGAAAAACTAGGTGAGCTAGCATTTGACCTTTCTTCTCGTGCCTTTTTCCAACTAAACCCGGAGCAAACCGTTCATTTATATAATGAAATAAAAAAAGCAGCCGCGCTAACTGGGAAAGAAACAGTTGTTGATGCATACTGCGGCGTTGGCACAATTGGACTTTGGCTAGCAAAGGATGCCAAAGAAGTACGTGGCATGGACGTCGTACCTGAAAGCATACAGGATGCAAAAATGAATGCTCGTAATCATGGCTTTAAGCATGTACGTTATTCTACAGGTACAGCTGAGGACTGGCTTGCTCGCTGGCGACGTGAAGGCTTCACACCTGATGTAATAACAGTCGATCCACCAAGAACAGGCTTAGCTCAAAGCTTTATTAAATCCGTCTTAAAGATTCAACCAAAGCGTATCGTTTACACTTCCTGTAACCCTTCAACATTGGCAAAGGATTTAGCGGAGCTATCAAAGCTATATGATGTGAAATATATCCAGCCTGTCGATATGTTCCCTCAAACGGCACATGTGGAGTGTGTAGCGCTTTTAATTCTACAAGGCAAATAGAATTCGAGAGGCATTTACGCCTCTCTTTTTTATGTGCCGTTTTCGAGCAAGCTACGAGCAATTATTATAGAATGAAGAGGATTGACTCAATAGGAGATGACTTATAATGAATAAAAAGATGATAACAATAATTGCATTGGCAGCCATACTAACTGCTTGTACTAGTAATCAATCAAATACTGACATTGATACTGAAAAACAACAGCCAATAGAACAGAACCAAATTGTTCAACACAATAACGAACAGGCAAAAGAAAGCTCTAATCAATGGGCTTCATTACCTGAATATAACACGATTATTCAGCACGTTGATGTAGAGGACTATTCTTTTAAGATCGTGACGGATAACGAAAGTAAACGCATTCTTACCCTTCAGAATGAGGACGGTAAACCTCAATTCAAATCAATATTTATTAAAAGGACAAATCGTCTTAAGATTATTGATTTAGAAGATGAAGGACAAATTTATAATGATGTCTTAAATGAATCCATTTCATAATATATTTTCATCAACGATTATGAACATTACATTTCCATTGTTTTGCGACATGCGAACTCATTTCCGCGGGCAAGCTGCGAGCTCCTTCCTTTGTTGCTGACGCTTCGCTTTCGCAACAAAACGTACTTTCGCTACGTTCAATTCTGGATCTCGGTTGCTTGATTTCCCCGCCGGAAGCTTTGCACCTGCCGCTTCACTTCCGGTGCAGAAAAGCATTACTCTGTAGCGAAAGACAATTAGTCAGCTATAATTTTTCCATAGCAGCTATATAAGTATCTATACTATGATTCCCCTCAACTGAAAGCGCGGGAGCTGCAAAATAATAAGGACTAAAAATATGCCGATAATTATATGTCTTTTTATTGATAATGTTATAAATTGTCGCTGGTGGTAAGTGCGGAACAAGATCAAAATGATTAACAAAGCGGATAGCATTAGGATTATTTTGATAAAACAAATTCATAAAATCCGAATCTCCAACCCGAGGGCTAGCATAATTGTATAAAATAATGTCCTTTTGAGGGAAAGCTTGAGTCAGATCAAGTGTACAGAGTGTTGAAAGAGCCCCACCAAGACTGTGACCGGTTATATACAGTTTTTTTGCAGGATCTATGGTTTTTAACGTCTCTATTATCTCTTCTCTGCAGGAATCATAAATGGATAAAAAACCACCATGCACCTTTCCCTGTCCAAAAACATATGGATATGGAACTTGATAAAATATCGCATCTGCCACCCAATCAATATCAGAATCTGTTCCTCTAAATACTAGAATGCTGTCATCACTGGATTGCATTATATAGCCAAACCATTCATTTTTACTAAATACTTTCGCTTTAAACGACTTTACGAGCTCATACCCTTCAGGTACTAAAAATACACCATCCTGTTTAAATTGATTATAGGCAAGCTTACAGCATTGAGCTAAAAAGATTGCTTTATTCTTATCTATTAAAAAGGTATTCCCCAAAACCCTCTCTCCCTACCTTAGCTATTCATCTATAGTATGCGGTAGGAGAGAAATGTGAATACATTACTTAAGAACATGAGGCTGACTAATTTTCATTCAGCCAACCTCATTCTTTATTTTTTTGAAGCTTTCGTTTGTTTTTCCCATTGCAGAAGTGATGGGTACGGATCAAAAGCCCATTCTGTTCGCCCATTAAATTTGTAAATACCATAATGCAAATGTGGTGGGAATTTTCCTGATGTACCTTCCTTACCGTAGCCCGAGCTACCGACATAGCCAAGGATGGTGCCAGGCTCTACAATATCCCCGACTTTAATGCCTTTATTATAATAAGCTAAATGGGCATAATAATGATAGGAGTTATGGTTGTCTCGTATCCCGATACGCCATCCACCAAATTGATTCCAGCCCATTATTTCGATAACACCATACGAGGTGGAAACAACAGGTGTTCCATAGCTGGCGAAAAGATCCGTTCCTTCATGAATCCTTCTACCGCCGAAACCTCTGTTTGCTCCCCAAGTTCCCCTAAAGCTATAATGGTTGCGTACTGGAATAGGAAACACATGAGTATCAAGGTCTATAGAATTAAAATGTTTATACAGTTTAGCAATGGTTAAAATTTGATTGACGACTGCTTCACTTTGATAATAATCCCATAGAGCTATTTTAAATTGCTCTTCCTTTAGTCCATACTGATTTAAATAGCTCGCCATAGTATACAAAATATCCTCATCGTCATCAGGACTTGCAACACCATCACTATTACCATCTAGCCCCATTCCACCAAAATAATCAATTGTAGAGGGTGATGTATCTTTAGGTGAAGGATTTAATGGACCAGCCCAGTATTCATCAGAAAACTGGATAGCAATAGTACTATCCCTTTTTGGTATGTCCTTACGAACGGATTGTATGTTCCGTTCATATTGATCAATTGCGGCTAAGTAATGCCAAGGCACACGCAAATCACCAAAATGGACATAATAAGCCATACGCTGCTCGAATATCTCTTCCCTAGATGGTTCTTCATTTGCCCATGCATCCTTTAAAAAAAAAGTATTACATAAAATGACTAAGGTGAATATAGGAATACGATAGCGACCCAAAAAACAAACCTCCTTTCTTTCAACCATAGAATAACCGATTTTTTGTTTTCCATAAGTCTTGATCGTATAATTCACAATAAAAAACCTGAATAAAATCACTGTTTAAGGTGATTCTAATTCAGGTAACTTTTATTTTTAAATATTGATGTCTCTATCCCAGAACCGTTGCTCAGCAATCGCTCTGACAGCGTCCTGCGCAAAGTTTGGGTTATCCTTTTCCAAAATTACACCTGGAGCTTCTGGAGCGTTTGCTGCCTCCATAAATGGCTCACCAGTTGTCGCTACAAGTATTGGCTTATAATGCTGGAAGGCTTCTCTAATATAATTTTTCATATCGCTATTAAACCTCGCCTGATCCTTTGCTGTACCACCTACTACAAACAAGGCATCAAACAGTACTGGATACGTCGTTAAAAATGTTTCATTAACCTTCAATTGTTGACCTTGTGCACTTTCTACTGTGCCTAATTTTTCCGAAATAATGACATATTGAATGCCATGGCGAGTAAAATTATTAATCGTATTTTCTAGCTCTGTACCATTAAACCCGTCACCAATCAGAATACCAACTTTTAATGTTTGCGGAGATTTTATCGTATTACTTTGACTTAATGCTGGGGAACTTGCGTTGATATTCACATGATTTCCCTTTGGTGGATTAACATCTATGCGGTCGGCAAGTGTAGTAGCCAGTGTTTTATCTACGTTTACGAACATATCAACCACCTGCTGACGGATACTCTTACTGTGTACCTTTCCGAGCTCAAATGTGAACGCATCGAGAATATGCTGTTTTTCCGGCGGAGACATACTATTCCAAAATAGCCTTGCTTGTGAGAAATGATCATCAAAGGATGGACTGCGCCCTCTAATGACGCGTCCCTCTACCTTTTCTTCATAATGAACAAATCCACCTTCCTTCTCGGTACTAGTTGAAGGTGTATTATTAGCTAGTGAATTTTTATGGTAGCTTACTTTTCCGACGTTAATTGTTTGTCGACTATAGCCATTCCGCTGATTATTATGGAACGGGCAAATAGGACGGTTAATCGGGATTTCTGTAAAGTTCGGTCCACCTAATCGGATGAGCTGTGTATCTAAATAAGAAAATAATCTCCCTTGCAGCAAAGGATCATTTGAAAAATCAATACCGGGTACGACATTTCCCGGATGGAAAGCCACTTGCTCAGTTTCTGCAAAAACATTATCCACATTTCGATTTAACGTTAGTTTCCCTACTATCTTTACCGGTATAAGCTCTTCTGGCCAAAGCTTTGTAGCATCGAGTATGTCAAAATCAAATTTAAATTCATCCTTTGGGTCTAGTATTTGAACACCTAATTCATATTCTGCAAAATGCCCTTTTTCAATAGATTCCCATAAATCTCGTCGCTGAAAATCTGAATCCTTCCCAGAGATTTTTTGAGATTCATCCCAAACAAGGGAATGAACACCGAGGGCAGGTTTCCAGTGAAATTTAATAAATTTTGATTTCCCATCCTCGTTTACAAACCGGAACGTATTAACACCAAAGCCCTCCATCATGCGGAAGTTCTTAGGAATGGCTCGGTCAGACATTACCCACATAATCATATGGGCTGTTTCTTGGTTGTTTGCAACAAAATCCCAAAATGTATCATGAGCAGAAGCGGCTTGAGGCATCTCATTATGTGGCTCTGGCTTAACAGCATGGATAACATCTGGAAATTTCAATGCATCCTGAATAAAAAATACAGGGATATTATTACCTACTAAATCGAAGTTTCCTTCCTCTGTATAAAACTTCGTCGCAAATCCACGAACGTCCCTCGGTGTATCCTGCGAGCCTACACTACCTACAACAGTTGAAAAGCGGACAAATACAGGCGTTTTTTTCCCCGGGTCTTGCAAAAAGCCTGCCTTCGTATATTCCTTCATCGATTCATATACGACAAATTCTCCATGTGCAGCATATCCGCGCGCATGTACAACGCGCTCTGGAATCCGTTCATGATCAAAATGGGTTATTTTTTCACGAAAATGAAAATCCTCCATTAAGGTAGGTCCTCTCAAGCCCGCTTTTAAGGAATCCTCATCATTGGATATTTTTACCCCTTGATTCGTCGTCATTTTTTTGCCGTAATTATCTACCTTAAAGCTTTCTAATTGTTGTTCCTTCTTATCCAGTTCCTCATTATTATGATGAGATTTTTCGTTCATTTTATCCCCTTTCCTACAATCATAAAGTTTCTTAACATTTAGGCTCATATAATATATTCATCTGTTCTGTAATCTGTTCCGTTATTGACATTAGGTTCATTTGAATAAAATAAACCTGTCTCCAAAAAGGAAACAGGTTCTTTTAAATATAATTACAGCTTAAACTGTTGTAATTCTGAATTTAGTTGTTCAGCCATTCCAGCTAACTGCTCTGCACTACGAGTAATTTCTTCCATAGTACTAACAGTTTCCTCTACTGTAGCAGTTGTTTGTTCTACACCTGCAGCTGCTTCTTGAGATACAGCGGCGATTCCATCAATTGATGTATTAATCTCTTCTGTATTTTGGAGGACTCGATCCAAGTTATTTGAAATGGCATCAATATTTTCAATCATATCCTCTACAGCATTCGAAATTTGATCAAATGTTAAATTTGTCTCATTAAGTTGGACCGTACCCTTTTTGACTTCCTCATACCCTTCTTGTAGAGATTGGGTTACATTTCCTGTTTCACCTTGAATACGATTAACAATTGCTGAAATATCTGTTACAGAGAACTGTACTTGCTCTGCCAGCTTTCGCACCTCATCCGCTACTACCGCGAAGCCCTTTCCATGCTCCCCTGCTCGGGCCGCCTCAATCGCTGCGTTTAATGCAAGTAGGTTGGTTTGATTTGAAATATCATCAATAACAGATACTAACTTCGAGATTTCAGCAGATTGCTCATTTAATCCCTCTACCTTACGAACTGAGTTTAAAACAATTTCATTGATTGTTGCCATTTGCTCTGTAGAATTTACCATTAATTCTTTTCCTGTTGCTGTAAGGCTCTGAACGTTCGCAGAATGCTGCTTTAATTCGCTGCCTTCTTGCGTAGTTTCCTGAATACGGCGTGTAAATCCAGACATTGTTTCTGCTAAATCACCCGAAGAAGAGGCCTGCATTTCCGAACCTGTAGCTAACTCCTGCATCGTTGAAGCCATTTGTTCTCCACCTTCTTTTACTTCATTCGATGCTTGTGCAAGCTCCTCACTACTTGCTGCAACGAGCTGTGAAACATTATGTATAGAGCTAATCGTTGCATTTAATTTGTCATTCATTTCATTTGCTGAAGCCATTAAAATACCTACTTCATCACGACGGTTAACGTGTAAAGGCTCATGACTCAAATTACCATCTGCTAATTGTTGCATACGAGAAGATACAACTCTAATTGGTTTTGAAATTTGATTTGCCGTTACAATCGCAATAATAATACTAATAATTGTTAGCGAAAGACTTACAATGATTCCAGCGATTCTATTGTTAGCACTTAATTTAACAACGTTTTCCCCTGCTTTACTAATATTGTCTGCACTTTCCTTTGCAAAGATTTCGTACCCTGTACGAACTTCTGTAACTAAATGGTTAATGGCAATTAGATTGTTAAATGCCTCTTCCTTATTTCCGCTTTTATAAACTTCAAATACTTCTTTATTTACTCGTTCACTCCACTCACGAGCCATATCTACTATTTTTTGTCGGTCTTCACTCTTATTATGCTTTTCAATAATACGATTATTGGACTCTGCAATTTCACGGTATTCATTAAATGTATCTATGTAATTTTCATCACCTGAAGCTACGTAACTAAGTGCTGCTGATAAACGAACACTACTAGACATGGCTAAATTTTGATTTGCATTTAATAATAGTAAATGCTTCTCGACTAATTCTGTTGCCTTCTCTTCCATCTTTTCATTAGAGAAATAAACATACATTGAATAAATATTTGTAATGACTATTAAAATGATAAATGCACTTAAAATTAGTGTTCTAAGCGACTTAAACCGAAGTATCTTCTGCATTTCTTTTTTTCCCATCCCTTGAAAATTTTTATTTTATACTATAATTCATAATAATATATTTTTAAAGAATTGAAATGCAAAAATATAAAAAGAGTTTTTTCGACATAACAATCTATGTTCTCTTTATAAATTTCAAATTATATTAGATACTTTTACCTAACCCCTCAGCATTAATGATTTGATTTTATAATATTTAAAGATAATATCCTACTCCTCAATAGTCTTTCTCAAACTAAAGATGACTCGTCTAAAGGTATTATTATTCAAAAAAAGGATGTAATCTCCGTTCTATAATGGAGTTTACATCCTTATTAATTAACTTACTGTTCGATTAAATTGATAAGCAATATTAGCTAATAGTACAACGAATAGCATTGCAGCCATTAGCAATAAAAAACTTACACCTTCAACGACTTGTAGATAGTAACCCCCGAGAAACGGTCCACTTAAGCTGCCTAAACTAAAGAAAATTCCACATAGAAGATTTCCAGTCGGAAGGAGCTCCTTTGGGGTTAAATCTGTCATATACGTAATACCTAATGAGTACATGGAACCTACACACATTCCCGCAATGGCAAACAAACATGCGACTACAATTGCCGACTCTTCCAACAAGCTACATACAGTGAAAATGATGGTCCCACTAATTAATGCTGCTATAATCACTCGATCACGCCCAATTTTATCACCAAGTATACCAAGTGGAAGTTGCGTTAATATAGCACCTATAGAAAATGAGGCTAAAATAATGGATAGCATTGACACATCAAAATCCATTCGTAATGCATACACCGGGTACAAAGCATTTAATGAAGACTCTAAAAAGCCGTACACAAATGGGGGTAAAAAAGCAATCCAACTATATTTAAATGCTAGCTTATAGCGAGCAAAACCACTTTTGCTATGACTAGCATCTCCCTTTAAAGCTTCAGGTTTTTCGTTGCGAACAAAAAACACAAGTGACCAAGCGATTAAGCATAGGAAGGATGAAACGATAAACGGAAGGGTTTCGGAAATTTTTATTAACGGTACAAATAATGGACCTACTGCAAACCCTATACCAAAGGACAACCCATAAATTGACATACTTTTACCTAAGTTCCCTTGAGGTGTTGTTGTCGTAATCCATGTTTGCGTTGCAAAATGGAGGGCATGATCTCCAATACCTATTAATAGCCTTAGCATGAACCAAAAAACGACACTTTTCCAGAACGGGAACATCAATAGAGACGTAAAAACAAGTGCCCCACCTACTAAAATAATCGGCTTATAACCATATTTCCGTAATGGTTGCTCAATAAATGGCGATATTAACAATGTCCCTATGTATAATCCAGTAGCATTGAAGCCATTCAATGTTGAAGACACACCGTCCTTTTCAAAAATGACAGAAATTAGCGGCAATAGCATCCCCTGAGAAAATCCTGAAATTGAAACAATGATTACTAATATCCAAAATCTACGCTGTTCATAATTATTTATGATACTCATTGTTGCCTCCGAATACTTCAATATCCGTATTATCTTAACATATAGGACCTCGAATAGCTTCACTTTTAGAAGACATAAATAGCCCTAGCAAACTTTATTATCCAAAGTTTACTAGGGCTTTAAATTTCACTCTTATCCATTAAAATGTGTATAAACGCGTACCTCAGCAGTAATAGCCGAAAACTGTTTAAACTCCCTCCTTCCAAATTGGGACTGAGCTTTTATGTTCCGACCATCTCCTTTACATTTTGATACCTTTAGTTTATCACATCCCCTCTATTGTGTAAATATTCTGAATAAATAATTTGCGAAATAAATTTTGTCAGCTTCCACACACTCCGATTATTGAAATTCTAATAAAAATCAGCTACGATATGCTTATTATGAAAGGTGGCTCTCCGATGTCTAATCCTATTACTAACAAAGAACAGCAAGTAGTTTATCTGAAGGAACGTTTAGAAATTTTCCTTGAAGTACTCGATGCAATCGATCCTGAAAAGACTGAACTTGAAGATATTGACCGTTTAATTAAAATGATGGACGATTTAGAGGAAAAAATGGATCAATTTCAAAATCGCAACGAAATAAAATAATAATTACTAAGCTGGCCATTCTTAATTTGGATTTGTCAGCTTTTTCTTTGTCTAAGGATTCTAATAGTTTAGAACTCTTTTTTTTATTCATTTAAACAGTTATAATGTTTATGGTTTGAAAATAATATTATTTTTCTGGGGGGAAAAATATTATGGCATATTTAGAAACATTAGAAAAAAGCCTTTATGATTTAGTGACAGAAACGTCTACTAACCTACCAAAAGATGTTCGTCGTGCAATCAAAACGGCAAAAGAAGCAGAAAACGCAGGCACTCGTGCAGCGATGTCATTAGACACAATTACAACAAACATTGTAATGGCCGAAGATAACGTATCACCAATTTGTCAGGATACAGGTCTTCCAACATTTAAGGTATACACTCCTGTGGGCGTAAACCAAATTGAAATTAAAAAAGCAATTCAAAATGCAATCGCTAGCGCAACTGGTGATGCGAAATTACGTCCAAACTCAGTAGATTCATTAACTGGTAAAAACTCTGGTAACAATATCGGCGCTGGACTGCCAGTTGTAAAATTCGAGCAATGGGAAAATGACTATATCACAATAAAGCTAATCCTTAAAGGTGGCGGCTGTGAAAATAAAAACATCCAATACTCTCTTCCATGTGAATTAGAAGGTCTTGGCCGCGCAGGTCGTGACTTAGATGGTATCCGTAAATGTATCCTTCACTCTGTATGGCAAGCACAAGGACAAGGCTGTTCTGCTGGTTTCATCGGTGTAGGGATCGGTGGGGATCGCTCTGCTGGTTACGATCTTGCAAAAGAGCAATTATTCCGTCATGTTGATGATGTGAATCCAATTGAAGACTTAGCAAAACTTGAGCAATATATCGTTGAAAAATCAAATACATTTGGCGTTGGTACAATGGGCTTCGGTGGCGAGGCAACTCTACTTGGCTGTAAAATCGGCGTAATGGACCGCTTACCAGCATCATTCTTCGTATCAGTAGCTTACAACTGTTGGGCATACCGTCGTATGGCAATTGATATTAATCCTGAAACAGGTGAAATTATTAACTGGCATTACCAAGAAGGTGAAAAAATCACTTTCCGTGATGAAGAGCAAACAGCTGCTACAACAGACAATAAAGTTGTGGAACTAGTTGCACCAATTACAGAAGAACAAATCCGCGAGCTTAAAGTTGGGGATGTTGTAAAAATCTCTGGTCGTATGTACACTGGCCGTGATGCAATTCACCACCACTTAATCGGTGAAGGCGTAGAAGCTCCTGTTGACTTAAACGGTCAAATTATTTATCACTGTGGTCCTGTTATGGCAAAAGACGAGGCTGGCAACTGGACAGTGAAGGCTGCTGGTCCAACAACTTCAATTCGTGAGGAGCCATACCAAGGCGATATTATGAAAAAATTCGGTATCCGTGCAGTAATGGGTAAAGGCGGAATGGGTCCAAAAACACTTGCCGCGCTTAAAGAGCACGGTGGCGTCTACTTAAATGCGATCGGTGGTGCTGCTCAGTACTATGCTGATTGCATCAAGTCAGTAGATGGCGTTGACTTAATGGAGTTCGGTATTCCTGAAGCAATGTGGCACTTATCAGTTGAAGGCTTTACAGCAGTTGTAACAATGGATTCTCACGGAAACTCATTACATGCTGATGTAGAAAAATCTTCATTAGAAAAATTAGCATCCCACGCTGAACGCGTATTTTAATACATTTCTCTAACTTGCAACCATAATTGGTTGCAAGTTTTTTATTGCTTTATTTTCCATCTTACGTTATGCTTTAATTATAATAATTCTAATTAAATAATTTTATTATATAAATGAAAAACACTATCAATTACATTGAAAATAAGCTTTTGATAGTGATATTCATTATCAAGGAGGATAAGTAATATGGAATCTAATCGAGAAAGTATATCTTTAATTGAGAAAACAAAAGAGCATCGCGAATTAATTTCGGCTATCACTTCCGGTTTCATTATTTTACTAGCTTGGAAAATGGATTCAAACGGTTTGCATACTTCTGCCGTCATAGCATATATCACCGCCTTTATTATTGGTGGCTACGCAAAGGCTAAAGAAGGGCTATTAGATACGTTAGAACACAAAAAATTAAATGTAGAAATTTTAATGATACTCGCGGCAATAGGTTCTGCTATTATCGGTTACTGGGCTGAAGGGGCCATTTTAATCTTAATTTTTGCAATTAGTGGTGCGCTTGAAACATATGCCATGAATAAAAGTCACCGTGAAATTTCTGCCCTAATGAAGCTGCAGCCTGAGGAAGCTTGGCTTGTACGTGGCAATTTTGAGCCCATAAAAGTGGCTGTTAATACATTAAACATTGGAGATCATGTTTTAGTTAAGCCAGGAGAACGTATTCCAGTTGATGGTATAGTTTTCAAAGGGATTTCAACGATCGATGAGGCCGCCATTACAGGGGAGTCCATGCCAGTAGCGAAAGACAAAGGGGCTGCTGTGTATGCCGGGACAGTGAACTTAAATGGGGCTATTACGATTAAAATGACAAAGCCCAATAGTGAAACAATGTTCCAAAAAATTATTACCCTTGTTCAATCCGCACAAAGCGAAAAATCTCCCTCCCAGCAGTTTATTGAGCGCTTTGAAGGAGTTTATGTAAAAGGTGTGTTAGTTGTCGTTGCTCTTATGATGTTTTTACCTCATTATTTACTTGATTGGGACTGGACAACAACATTTTACCGCGCAATGGTACTGTTAGTTGTTGCATCCCCTTGTGCATTAGTAGCATCTGTTATGCCTGCTACATTAGCTGCAATATCAAACGGAGCTCGAAAAGGAATACTTTTTAAAGGTGGTCTTCATTTAGAGCATTTTGGTAACTTAAAAATGCTTGCTGTAGATAAAACGGGGACTTTAACTGCCGGTACACCTGTTGTAACAGACTTTATCGTTCGTCCAGGGGAAAATAAAGAGGAGGCATTAGCAGTCATTGCCACGATTGAAGGGCAATCCACTCATCCACTTGCAATGGCTATATCTCAATATGCTGAAGAGCATCACGCTCAGCTATTTACCGATGTAAACATTACAGATGTGCCTGGCTATGGTATTGAAGCTAGCATTAATCAAAAATCCTTTAAAGTCGGTAAGCCTGATTTTGTAGGTCGTGATGAGGCGAATGCCTTTCAAAACAATGTGCTATATGAGCTAGCCTCGGAAGGTAAAACGGTAGTCTTTTTAAAGGACGACAAAGGCATTCTTGCTCTCGTAGCACTTAAGGATACAGTTCGTGATGAAGCTAAATCTGCAATTGCTGCACTAAAAGATTTAGGCATCCATGTAGTGATGCTAACAGGGGATAATGAGCAAACCGCCAAGGCCATTGCAAAAGAGTCTGGCGTGAATGAATACGTATCAGAGTGCTTACCAGAAACAAAGGTTGACTATATTAAAACATTCAATGAAAAGTATAAGCATGTTGGAATGGTTGGGGATGGGATAAACGATGCCCCTGCACTAGCCACAGCATCAGTTGGTATAGCAATGGGTGGCGGTACTGATGTAGCATTAGAAACCGCTGATGTCGTACTAATGAAAAACGACTTATCGAAAATCGAATATGCGATACGATTATCACGAAAAATGCAAAAAATCGTAAAACAGAATATTGTATTTTCAATTGGAGTAATTTCGTTATTAATAGTGTCTAACTTTTTCCAAATAATCAATTTACCCTTAGGTGTAATTGGTCATGAAGGAAGTACAATCTTAGTTATATTAAACGGCTTACGAATGCTAAAAAACATGTAAGAGACTGTTCTTTGAACTACACCCCGAATAGTGAACCTATTCGGGGCTTTTCTATTTTCTTTAATAAGCTTATTTATTAGGCGCACTTTTGTTCATTCGTGCAATTTGTAGTTTTTGAAATGATGCATTTAACAGTCCACCGAAAATAATTAGAATACCTGTAAAGTACAGCCAAAGCATTAATATAATAACTCCACCTATACTGCCGTATGTTGAGCTAAAATTCCCAAAATTACTAATATAGTAGGAGAAGATGTACGTTAAAAAAATCCAGCTAGCTGTCGTAAAAATTGCTCCAGGTATAACACTAAAGAATGGTAGCCTCGGATCCGTATTTGGAACAACCCAATACATTGCCATTAGTACAATAAAAATTAACGCTGGCGGAATTAACCACCTTATCATTGTCCACACCGATTCAAAGGACTTTTCAATACCGATGTAGGAAAATATTAAATCACTAATTTGTTTGCCGAAAACAGGAAATAAAAGAGCTATTAAAATAATTAACACAAGTGAAATCGTGAAAATGAGTGACCATGCACGGGTCATTAAGCCCGAACGTTCATTCACATCGTACGCTTGATTAAGAGCCCTGATTAATGCATTAACCCCTTTGGAGGCAGACCAAATCGTACCTAAAATACCTATCGACAGTAATCCACCATTTTGATTCGATAACACATCAATAAGTGTTCCTTCAATAAAAAAATAAACTTCTGTCGGCATTACATCTTCCAAAAATAAAAAAACTTGCTCCTGTCTCAAATTTAAGTATGGTAATAATGTGACTAGAAAAATGAGCAATGGGAAAAAAGATAATAAAAAGAAGTAAGCGAGCTGTGCACCTAAACCAGAAATATCAACTCGTTGAACACTAATCACTAAGTCTTGTATAAAGCCCTTTGCTGTCGTTCGGTCGATTTCTGATTCCTCAGGCGTTATAAACGACTTAACAAAAACAAATGCTTCATTGTATGTCGTTTTTTTATCGTCCTTCATCAGCTTTTTGTCACCCCTTTTTACTAGTATCATTAAACACCGCTATCTTGTTTTGAAAATGCCTCTTTTGTTTCAGATAGTAGGCTAGAAACAGTAGTAGGCAGCGTTTTTGCATCTTCCACCTTTTCCATGATGGATGTTATATTTTGCTCCGCAGTACTGTAAAATGTTTGAGCCTGCTCTACCTTTGTTTCGATTAGGTTTTGGAGCTCATCACGATTTTGGGCATAGTATGTTACAGTATCCTTCACCTTTTTTGTCGATGCTATTGTATGCTCGCGCGTTTGCTTATCAAACAAACTTATTGCAGCGCCAACTAAAGCCCCTAATACAACAGCTGGTACTAATTTACTTTTCATTTCTGTCTCTCCTCCTAATAATATGCTTAGTTATTACAGATTAAATTCTTCTCAAAAATAGTTACTCATTTCATTTTATACACAATTCCACCTTTTTTAAAGCAACGAGGTATATGATTTTTTCTTTTCACATATTTCATGCTTTTTTACATATCCTTTCACAGAAACTAGGATACCGAATTGGGTTGACTTTAGTGCATTAAAATGAAATGATATTTTCGTATAGAAAGAAAGGTAGGTTAAAAAATGAATTTATCTGTACCATCTCAAGAAAATGTTATTTATATGATCGATCAAATGAAGGATAAGCTTCGTATGGTAAATGTCGATGCAATGAAGTCAGAAAACTTTAGCGATGGAAATTACGAAGACTTATTGTATCTTTATGAAATGGTTATGAAACGAGAATCTTTTAGCCCAAGCGAAATGCAGGCAATTGTGGCAGAACTTGGTTCATTGCGCAAATAAATAATTGGGGGTGTCCAGAAAGTAAAAACTTTCTGAACACCCCCTTCAACCTTTACTCATAATCCACTAAGAAATAATGCTCCTGCAGTGGTCGCAAAGGTTACGTCTCAAAATGTCTTTTCAGACGATTCTTTTTTTAGCATTTCCTAGGAAATATTGTCGAAATTAGTGGTTTAGGGCTACTGCAATAGCAGCACCAATTTTCGCGTTATTTTTCACAAGGGCAATATTTGCTTCAAGAGATTTACCTTCAGTTAATTCTTTTACTTTGCCTAATAAAAACGGCGTTACTTCCTTACCTGCAATCCCTAGTTCCTTTGCTTCAGTAAGAGCTCGTTGAATAATTCCATTAATGAAGCTCGACTCTAATGCATCTTCTTCAGGAATTGGATTAGCAATAACTGCACCACCACGAAGTCCTAAATCCCATTTCGCTCGCATCATGCCTGCTACTTCTTCCGCTGAATCTCCACGGAAGTTTACATTAAATTCGCTTTCACGTGTGTAAAAGGCCGGTAGCATATCTGTTCCGTAGCCAATCACTGGTACGCCCTTTGTTTCTAAGTACTCAAGTGTAAGACCAATATCTAGTATTGACTTGGCGCCCGCACAAACAACAGCTACATTCGTCATCGCAAGTTCTTCCAAATCTGCTGAAACGTCCATTGTTGTTTCAGCACCACGGTGAACACCGCCGATTCCACCAGTAACAAATAGCTCAATACCGGCAAGCTCAGCACAAATCATTGTAGCCGCTACTGTTGTTGCTCCTAATTTTTTTGTAGCTACTAAGTAACCAAGATCACGGCGAGAAGCTTTTGCCACACCTTCAGCATTACCGAACATTTCTAATTCTTCATCGGATAATCCGATTTTTATTTTCCCGTCAATTATTGCAATCGTTGCTGGTACCGCACCGTTATCACGAATAATTTGCTCTACTTCTCGAGCTGTTTGCACGTTTTGTGGATACGGCATTCCATGTGAAATAATTGTTGATTCTAGCGCAACAATGGGTAAACCCTTTTCCTTTGCCTCTAGTACTTCTTGTGAAAATGATAAATATTTTTCCATTATTGTTCCCTCCATTTTGTTATTTCATTGTGTGATAAATCTGTACGAACAGTACTATCCATTTTTAAAGTTTGGGCTGAATTATATAATCCAAATTTGATTGCCTCTGTAAAACTCTCTTGATGAAGTACGCCATGTAAAAACGCACTAACAAATGCATCTCCTGCACCGGTAACGTCCACAATCTGTTCGACATTAACTGCATTAAACCTCGTTATTCCATCCTTAGATCCTGCAATAACCCCATACTCGCCACGAGTTAAAATAACATGCTCTGCACCTTTTTGAAGTAATTGCTTAACTGCCTCCTCATAATGGGCTTCCTCTTCTAGACTGAGCTTTAAATAAGTTTCAGCCTCATCACGGTTGCATATAAAGTAAGAAACACCCGACAGGTTTTCCGGCATACGATTCATTTTTGGTGATGAAACAGGTACTATCACAAAAGAAATATCACGTTCAAATGCAAGCTGTTGTAAATAAACTACCGTTTCTTTTGGACAATTTAAGTCAACGATAATACATTTGGCATTACTTAGACTTGCCTCATGCTTAGAAATAATTGCTGGTAATAAGCTATCATAAATAGCCATATTCGCTAAAGCAATGACAAGCTCTCCATCTTCTCCTAGCACAGCTGAATAGGACCCTGTTGATTCATTTGTTAGCTTTTCCACTAAATCAAATTGGATAAATGCTGTTGAATGCTGTTCAATTTTAACTGCGTCCTGATCCTGCCCTAGCACAGTAAGCAGCTTTACTTCATTTCCAAGACGACCAAGATTTTCAGCAATATTTCTTGCAACGCCACCAACACTCTCTGTTACAGTCGCAGGATTCGATGTTGCTAATTGAACATTGCCTTCTACATGAAATTTTCGGTCAACATTTGCTCCACCAATGGCGATGATTGTATTTTTTTCAGGTAGCACATACGCTCTGCCAATAACCTCCCCTTTTTTTATTAAGGTGGATATTGTATTAGCTAATGAGGGACGGGACATACTTAAATTAGTTGCCATTTCCTGTTGTGATAAATACGGATTCTCCATGATTGCTTGCAAAACTAACCTCTCTTTTTCATTCAACGGACTCACCTCACTTTTTAAACATTTGTTTGTATTATAAACAAATGTTTATGAAAAAGCAAAAGAAAAGACAAACTTCGAAAAGTTTGCCCACTCCTATTATTTTGCAGCTTCTATTTCTGTACCATCTTCAGCATAACGCGGTTGAATTAACACCTCAACACGACGGTTTTTAGCACGTCCTTCAGCCGTATCATTAGTAGCTATTGGATTATATTCACCAAACCCCTTAACACTAAAAGCTTTAGAATCTAATTGTGGATTTGTAGAAATAACAATTTTTAAGAAATTCACTGCTCGAATTACCGAGAGCTCCCAGTTCGATTGGAATTCTGCAGTATTCATAGGTACATTATCCGTATGACCTGTAATGATTATATTACGCGCTGGATCGAACGCCAATAACTCAGAAAGTTCCTTTGCGATAGAGGCGTATTCTGGCTTAATGTCAGCCTTCCCCTGATCAAATAATACACTATCACGTATAGTAATAAGTAAGCCCTCATCCGTCATGACTGTTTCGAACTGACTTTCTAGCTCATTTACAGCTATAAACTGCTCGACACGTTCTTGCGTTTCTTCAAGTTGTCTTTGATCCTCCATATATTTTGCTGTCGCTTTCGTAATTTCTGATTCCGTTGCATTCGGATCCGCAACAACAGCTGGATTATCCATTACACCATTACCACCTGAAAAAACTTGATTAAACACATTGGACATTTTTTCTAGCTTTTCCTGATCAACTGTACTCGATGCGAACAGTACAATAAATAGAGCTAATAATAATGTTAATAAGTCTGCATAAGGGATTAACCAAGATTCATCCATATGTTCTTCATGCTTTTTGTGTCTTCTACTCTTCTTTGCCAAGGCCACCCGCCCCGCTTTCCGTAATTTGCTTACGTTCTGACATTGTTAAGTATGATGCTAGCTTTTGCTCGATAACACGAGGTGCTTCCCCTTCTAACACTGAAAGAATACCCTCAATCATCATCATTTTTTGCTTAACCTCTACAGCTGATTTTCGTTTTAACTTATTGGCAAATGGATGCCATAAAACGTAACCAGTAAAAATCCCTAGAAGTGTTGCAACAAAGGCCGCGGAAATTGCTACACCTAATTTATCGATATCTGACATATCCTTTAAGGCAGCGATAAGACCTACTACCGCACCAAGTACCCCTAGTGTCGGGGCATATGTACCTGCTTGAGAGAAAATTAATGCTCCACTCGCATGACGATCTTCCATTGCCGCTACTTCCTCTGTTAGAACATCACGGATATAGTCTGCATTTTGACCATCAATCGCTAGTGTTAGGCCATTTTTTAAAAATGGGTCTTCAATTTCTGCAGCTTTGCTTTCAAGTGCTAATAACCCTTCACGACGCGCTAAGTCTGCCCACTGTGAAAACATTTTAATAATCTCAATATCATTTGCTAGTTTTGTTTCTTTGAAAATCTTTCCAAACAATTTTGGAACACGCTTTAACTCTTTCATCGGGAAAGCAATAACTACAGCTGAGACTGTCCCGAAGATGATGATAAAAATTGCTGCTGGATTCAGTAACGCATCCGGTCCAACACCCTTAAACCACATCCCTAACAGTAGCGAAACAAAAGCTAATATTATCCCTACTAATGAAGCAATATCCATGTCTATACCTCCAATAACTCATTCTCTTATAATTTCGACCTTATCTGCTTTTTATTAACAGTTGTATTCTTATAGTATAAAGGGTATTGCATTTTTTTTCGACGCAATAATGTTTTTTTCTTCCCAATTTTGCTATTTTTGATTATATTGAATCAATATTAGCTATTTTTTAAAATTCTAAAAAGAAGGAATGATTGTATTGGCATCAAACTTTGATAACTATCTATTAAAATATGCGGAACTTGCCGTAAAAGTAGGAGTAAATATTCAGAAGGGGCAATTTTTATATATAGCTGCCTCTACGGATACGGTTGATTTTGTTCGACTTGTGACAAAAATAGCCTACGAGCATGGTGCTAGACAGGTCTTTGTTGATTTCACAGACGACCAGATTACTCGTCAACGCTACGAGCTTGCCCCTGAGGATTCTTTTGACTTTTATCCTGCATGGAAGGTACAAGAGCGTGAATCGCTTGCTGAGCAAGGGGCTGCATTTATGAGTATCGTGTCACAGAGCCCTGATTTATTAAAAGGAATCCATTCAAAACGCATTGCTTCGGTACAAAAAGCTACAGGATTAGCTCTTAACAAGTATCGACAATATGTGCAGTCGGATAAAATTAGCTGGACTGTCATCGCCGCTCCATCTAAAGAATGGGCAGCTAAAGTATTCCCTGAATTACCTGAGAACGAACAGGTAGATGCATTATGGTCTGCTATTTTTAAAGCAACTCGATCTACTTTAGACAATCCTGTCGAAGCTTGGATGCAGCATAACGATACGTTGCATGAAAAAGTAAACTATTTAAACGAAAAAAGCTATACTAAGCTTCATTACACAGCTCCAGGAACAGATTTAACAATTGAGCTTCCAAAAGGTCATTTATGGTGTGGCGCTAGCAGTGTAAATGAACAAGGAGATTCTTTTATGGCTAATATGCCAACGGAGGAAGTTTTTACAGTACCAAATAAAACAGGCGTTAATGGCTATGTTTCCAGTACTAAGCCTTTAAGCTATGGCGGAAATATTATTGACAACTTCAAAATCACATTTGAAAATGGTCGAATTATAAATATTGAAGCAGCGCAAGGCGAGGAAGTATTAAAGGCGCTTGTCGAGACGGATGAAGGCTCTCATTATTTAGGTGAAGTAGCATTAGTACCTCATCAATCGCCAATTTCAGAGTCAGGTTTATTATTCTTTAACACATTATTTGATGAAAACGCATCAAATCATTTAGCGATTGGTAGTGCTTACGCCTTCTGCTTAGAGGGTGGAAAAACAATGTCGAGTGAGGAGCTTTTACAGCATGGTTTAAACCAAAGCATTACACATGTTGATTTTATGATTGGATCGAGTGAAATGAATATTGACGGCATTACAGAAGATGGCAAGGTAGAAGCTGTATTCCGTAACGGTAATTGGGCTTTTTAGTTGACTTTTCTTTCAAAATCTCGACAAACTTTTAGGAGATTAATCTTTTTTCATGAAATTAGTCTACCATTTATATAATTAGTTCAGTATAATTGATTCTAGGAACACTTATACTAGGAAGGAGACATCTTATTATGCATTATCCAACAGGTTCTGTATTCTATACAACTGTATTAGGTTTTTCTGTAGTAATCTTAATTTGCTTATGGTTCTTCATTCACTATTTACGTGTGGGATTAGATTCACACGATTCAGTACGTATCGATTCTAAAGCAAACGAACATAAATAATTAACAGAGGCAGTCGCAAATGCGGCTGCCTTTTTAATTCTTTTTTAAGAACCAGATGCCTTTATTTTTTCATTTTTTAAACTTAAATATGTTATTATTGTTTGAATTCTCTTACATTTCGATTAAAATAATCTTGTTAAGAAAGGGGTAAAAAAACTATGTCGTCATTAAAAGATATACTTAACTATAACCAAGCGTTTGTAGAGGATAAACAATATGAACCTTATATTACAACAAAATATCCGGATAAGAAAATCGTCGTGTTATCTTGTATGGATACTCGCTTAGTCGAGCTATTACCTAAGGCCATGAATTTACGTAATGGTGATGTTAAAATTGTAAAAAGTGCTGGTGCTATCGTAAATCATCCTTTCGGAGGAATTATGCGTAGCTTACTTGTAGCAGTGTACGAATTAAAGGCAGATGAAATATACATTATCGGCCATTATGATTGCGGTATGAGTGCAGTTGATCCTGATGTAATGATTTCACATATGAGAGAACGTGGAATTAAACAGGAAACATTAGATACTGTCTCTTATTCAGCGATTGATTTACGTGATTGGTTACGCGGCTTTGGTGATGTTACAACGAGCGTGTTAAAAAGTGTCGAGCTTGTACGCACACATCCACTAATGCCTAAAGGTGTCCCTGTTCACGGTCTAATCATTGATCCAGGTACAGGTCGCCTAGACTTAGTACGAGACGGAAACGAACATCTATAAAATAATGAACGACGTAGAAATATCTACGTCGTTTTTTGATTGAATGAGCAAGCTAGCCTCGCCCAGATTGCTGCTTATAGTCCTCTTGTAAAATGGCATACATATAATGATCTACCCATTCTCCGTTAATAAAAATCAACTTTCTTAACAGGCCTTCTTGAACAAAACCACATTTTTCTATAACGCGTATTGATGGTGCATTGGTTGGCGCAATATACGCTTCCACGCGGTGTAGCTTCACAGATGTAAAGGCTAACCTCAAAACTAGCTGTACGGCCTCTGTCGCTATCCCTCTACCAACATAATGCTGATCCATTGAATAACCGACAAACGCACTTGAATAAGGAATACGCTTAATGCCATACAATGAAATATGACCAATCAGCTTATTAGTGAAAATATCATATATTCCAAAGGAAAACTCACGGTTCATCGACAGTAACTGTAAGCTTTCTAAAATTTTCTTATATTGCGCCTCCTCCGTATAAAATTCATCCCGGTGTAAAGGCTCATAGGTGGACCAAAAATATTTATTTTTCGCTAAAAGAGCAGCTAACTCTCTAGCATCCGACTCAACAAATGTTCGCAAATAGCATTGCCTTCCATCGAGTCTCACGAAGCGATCACCCTTCTTCCGCAGTAAGCCTAATAAACTCTTCCACATCTTTTATACAGAGCGCAATGCCCTTCTCCCAAAATTCTTGTTTTGTAATATCTTCACCTAAATGCTTCAACGCCAAATCCTCTACCGACATCACAGCTGTGTCCTGAAGTAACGAAATATACTTTTCTTCGAATGCATTCCCTTCTTCCTGAGCCTTCCCATAAATGCTTAATGAGAAAAGATAGCCAAAAGTATACGGGAAGTTGTAAAATGGCACTCCTGTAATATAAAAGTGAAGCTTTGAAGCCCAAAAATGCGGGTGTGTTTCTTCTAATGCGCCCGCAAATGCTTCATGCTGCGCTTCTTCCATCAGCTCATTGAGTCGTTGAGAGGACACAACTCCTTTTTTACGTTCTTCATAAAATCTCGTTTCAAAAAGGAAGCGAGCATGAATATCCATAAAGAAGGCCACAGAACGCTGTAATTTACTCTCTAGTAAATTTAACTTTTCGCCTTTCGTTGTAACTTCTCCTATAGCTGCGTCTGCAATAATTGTTTCAGCAAATGTTGATGCTGTTTCTGCAACGTTCATTGCATAACGGCGATTTAATACATCTACAGGACGAAGCGCGTATGAATGGAAGGCATGACCGAGTTCATGTGCAAGCGTCGATACATTGGACAGTGTACCTGAATAAGTCATAAAAATACGCGACTGATTTGCGACCGGCAGTCCTGTACAAAAGCCTCCTGGTCGTTTATTTGGACGGTCCTCCGCTTCAATCCATTCATTCTCAAATGCTGTACGGGCAAAGGCTTCTAGCTTCGGTCCAAATGTTCCAAAATGCTTTAGTATAAATTCTGCTCCTTCTTGATACGACATTTTAGGTGCCTTACCTACTATTGGAGCATTTAAATCGTACCAATCCATTTTTTCTTTACCTAACATACCTGCTTTAATCTTCAGAAAACGTACAAAAGGTTCTTTATTATTCGCGATTGCGCCCCACATAGCATCAAGCGTCTCTTTTTTCATACGATTTACTTGTAGAGGCTCCTGTAGTACTTCATTCCAGCCGCGCTTTTTGTATGTTGTTAAACGGAAGCCCGCTAAATGATTCAATGTTTTCGCGAAGAATTCTTCCTTCTCTGTAAACACTTTTTCAATCGCTTCAAAGGCATTTTTTCGTACTGTTGCATTCTGATGGGCACTTAAATTATTTGCTTGACCGATCGATAAAATTTGCAAATCCCCATCAACATCTACTTCAACCTTAATGTCACCAATCAATAAATTATACATTTGTCCCCATGCTGAATAACCGTCAACACTTAACGCAGAAATTAATGCTTCCTCATCCTCGGAAAGCTTTTGCTTCGCCTGCTCGCGCCATTCTGTTAAGATAAATGAAAATTTCTTTAGCTCCGCCTCTTCAAGTAATTGAATAAACTCAGCCTCTTTTATTTCAGCTAAAATTTGCTGGAAACGTAAAGTGGCTGGTGCAAAGCTTGCACCAATCGAGCTTAATTTATTTTGTAATAATAGAGCCTTTGTATCCTTTGTATTTTGCGCTGTCAAGCATGAAAGCATACCGCCTGCATGTGATATTTCTACTAGTACATCTTTCATTATATTCAATGCTTTTGTAATTTGTGTTACTGACACCGGCTGCTGTAAAGACTTTAAATATGAGAAAAAGCTCTCTACTTTTTCTGGTAATGCGTCTATAAATGCTTCAAATTCAGCTGATTCACTTCCACCCTCAAAAAATACATCTAAATCCCAAACCTCTGAGTATTTCCTTGTAGTCATATGTTATGCCCCCATTTCAGATAATCCATTTCAATTTATTATTGTAGGTTATTTTACTTCTTTTTCACTTTCAGTATATAAGTAATGTAAGGCGTTCTAATCTTTTGATTCTTGAACAATTTCTTCTAGTTCAGCTAGCGCCTTAGCACCTTTCTTTTCGAATACATTTGAAATATGTAAGCCACGTTTTGTTGCCTCTTTTTCAATATGATTAATCGTTTCCTGTAGCACTGCAATACGTGCATGAAGTTTATTATTACCAGGAATTAAAGCCCATGGTGCATTTTCTGTATCTGTATGCTTAAAAGTATCATCTGCCGCCAATACATAATCATCAAATTTATCACGATTACGCCAATCCTCATCTGTTAGCTTCCACGCTTTATATGGGTTCGTAGCTCGATCATTAAAACGTTTCAATTGCTCTTCCTTATCAATGTGAATCCAGAATTTTAAGATGATATAATCGCCATCTGTTAATAAGCGTTCAAAATCATTTATTTCTTCGTATGCACGCTTCCATTCCTCTTCTTTTGCGAAGCCTTCTAAACGTTCTACTAGAACACGCCCATACCAAGAACGATCAAAAATTGCGATTTGTCCATGCTGCGGTAACTTGCGCCAAAAGCGATGCATGTAATTATAACGTAGTTCATGAGGCTGAGGCGCCGATATAGGGTGTACTACATAACCTCGCGGGTCGATTCTTTCTGTTAGGCGTTTAATAGCGCCCCCCTTACCCGCAGCATCCATTCCTTCAAATACTAAAATTAATCCGATTTTCTTGTTGAATAAAAATTGCTGTGCGTTTAACATTTCATATTGGAGTACTTTTAACTTTTTTTTATACATTTTTTTATCTAGCTCTGACGATAAATCTAGATCTTTTAACTTTTTCATTATTCTCACTCCTTTTGATTATTACCTTATATTCTAATCTATCATGGGTTTAAATGGTATTTATTGTTGGGAACTAATTAAATATATATTTTTAAAGAAAGGAGACGATTTATGGGGCGTCGCATTTTACTTTTAATTTCTTTATTAACGATGACCGCTTACACATTAACAGCTATTTGGCTTGGTATAAATAATGCTACAACGATCACCATTATTGAATGCTTACCGCTATTATTTTCGCCTGCTCGCTTTGTATATTGTTTTTCATTCTTCTTGTTTGCTAGCCTATTTATTTTTATTTGGCAGACTCATAAAAATAGACAATCCATTTTTGCATTGAGCAGTAAGCAAACAACGTTATTTATTGGAACATGTTTTTTACAAAGCTTATTCTTTTATGAATGGCATAATGAACACTTAATAATTGCCACTATTTCATTTGTCGTTAGTCTCATTTCTTTGTTCGGACTTTATATTACGTACCCACTTAACAAGGAAAGTATCCAGTTCCGTATTCCAATATCACTATGGCTAGGCTGGAGTTTATTTTTTACTCTTGTGATTGTTAGCTATATGATTATGTACTACGAATGGAAGGGCTTTGGCTTAAGCAACGGCTTATGGGCTGTCATTATGCTATCGCTTGGTACTGCAATCGCCCTACATTTGCGTTATCATCATTTTGACCGCGTGACACCAGGCATATTTATTTGGTGTTATGTTGGTATTGCTATTACAAATGGCTTTGATGAGCTATTCGTTACGACGGCAGCTTTATTTTTATGTGGTGTGCTCGCTACGGGAATTATTTTCATAAGGAAGAAAAGTACTGTCTAAAAGAAGCTTCTCTTTTAGACAGTTTTTTATATAGGAAAAGCTGCAGGTTATATCCCCGCAGCTTTTTTTTAATCTTCTAGTGTTGTTAAAATAATCGGCTTATCTTTCGTTACGATAATGGAATGCTCGATTTGTGCTACTAACGATTTATCAGGAGTGATAAAAGTCCAGCCGTCGCCTGCTTCTACAATATGCTCTGCTTTTGCTGAGATGAATGGCTCTACTGCAAGTACCATTCCCTCTTTCATAATTGTAGAATCCCAAGCATCATAGTAATTTAAAATATGTTCTGGCGCCTCATGAAGTGATTTACCTAATCCATGACCTGTTAAGTTCATAATAACTGTTAAACCATGATCACGGGCCTCACGCTCAACCGCTTTCCCAATTTGGTTTAATTTGGAGCCTGCTTTTACCTTTAGCATCGCACGATCAAATGCTGATTTTGCAACCTGACAAAGCTTTTCCTTATCTTCGTAACCATCCCCAACAACGAAAGAAATTCCTGTATCCGCAAAATAGCCATTCAAGGAGCCTGATACATCGATATTTACTAGGTCGCCTTCTTGAATTACTTTTGCACCTGGAATTCCGTGGGCTACTTCATGATTTACACTAATACATGTAAAGCCGGGGAAGTCATATTCACCTTTTGGACCAGATATTGCACCAACCTCTTCAAACATACGACCAGCAATTTCGTCTAGATCCTTTGTTGTTACACCTGGTTTTGTAGCTGCCTTCATTTCTTCACGAATTTCAGCTACTATACGTCCGATTTTTTTAAATGCATCTATTTCTTCTTGTGTTTTTACGATCATACTCATATCCCTCTCTATCGAAAAGTTTCCTTAATACTATATCATATTCAAAAGAGAGTAGCCTACTTATGCTTTTTGTAACAGTTTTGGTGAGGACGTAAATAACATGGAAGCTGCAATTGCAGTTAAAATAATGGCAGGAATCATATAAGAGCTATTGTAAATAATAGAATAAACCCACACATTTTGATCTCCAGCATATTCTGCAAAGAACACAACACCTGCAATAAGGTGGGCGGCAAAGCGAATAGAGCCGCCAAGTACTGTTCCTAGTACAATATAAAAGACCATTTCTCTCATTTGCCCATTACTAGTAGCGTGAAGTAGTGGTCTGCGAATAACAGCAGCTAAGCCAACTGCAGTAAAAGCAATCCCGTAATCAAGTAAGCCTTGGACCCAATGATAGACATGTGCTCCAAATGCTATTTGTAGTACGCCAATTAATACCCCCGTCGTGAGCCCCGCTGCTAGCCCCCAACGAATGGCCATTAGTACGATCGGAACCATTACTAAGCTTACTGAGCCTCCCTGTGCCCAAATTGTAAATGTTAGCTTATCTAGAATAAGCCCAATCCCTGCAAAAATCGCAATTTCCACCATCATTAATAAACGTTTTTTGTCCATTTTTCAATCTCCTTTTTTTGTTCCGATGTAGAACTAGAACACAAGGAGGATATGAAATAGAAAAAACGACATTAGGACAGAGCCTAACATCGTTATGAAGTCGGTTTCTATCCACATCCCTACGCAAGCTTTAACTTACAGGTTCGAAGGGTCAGTGCAGCTGTGCACAATCTCAGCCGACTTGCTCGGCCCCCCTTGTGGTAATACATCATGTAATTGTTGAACAGCTCCATTTTAAGTGAACATTCTACTATAATCAAGTATGAATTAATCGAAACTTTTATGCCTATTCATCCGTAAACTAGTTAATAATACTACTTGGGAGGGGTTTTTATGAATAATTCAAAAGGTTTAAGTGCATTGAATTATTTTAGTATCTTTTTTGCTCCGTTTATTGTACCGATTGTTGTGTATTTTGTTTCACATGATTCTGAAGTAAAACGACATTCAATTCGCGCTTTACTTTCACATATCATCCCAATTATTCTTGCTATATTTTTATTTATCGGTATTTTCGCGTTAGGTATTTTTTCTAATGAGGCGGTCAATCTCGGCGATTCAGCATTTTTTTCCTGGATTATAGCCTTCGGTGTATATATGCTTATTAATTTCGCCGTTATTATTTGGAACGTTATTGAAGGTGTAAAGGTACTTCGTTAACGTTTATAAAGTAAATGCAATTGGGTATATTAATCACACAAATTACAATAAATATGTATAGGCAAGGAGTGCAGAAAATGAAATTAGGAAAAATCGTCAAAACAGCTATGAGATGGGCACCTGTCGTATATCCAGTTGTAAAAAAAGCAATTGATAGTAAAAAGGCAAGTCCAATAAAGTCAGCAACAACTAGAAAAAAATAATTTTTAAGGGTACATTTCGTCAAACATATCGACGAAATGTACCCTTGTCTTTATTTTAATAGTATCTTTGTTCGACTATAGCCTTCTTTTAGCTTCTCAACTTCTAAAATGGCAGGGATGGCTGCCTTTAGCTCAGCAACGTGTGATATCACACCGATTATACGTCCTGATTTTTGAAGATCGATTAAGGTGTCAATAGCACGCATTAATGACTCTTCATCTAGCGAGCCAAATCCTTCATCAATAAACATCGTATCAATACGGACATTCCCCTGGAAGCTTTGAATCACATCTGCCATTCCAAGCGCCAAACAAAGAGACGCGTTAAATTTCTCTCCACCGGATAACGTTTTTACATCACGTGTTTGACCAGTATAGCTATCATACACATCCAGACTTAGACCACTTTGACGACCATGTGATTCTTGACGATCAGAGCAAACTAATCGATATTGACCGTTTGATAAATGATGTAGACGAATATTTGCTGCCTCTGTAATCTGCTCTAAATACCCCATCTGTACGTATCGCTCAAAAGAAACCTTTTTTGAATTTTGACCGCGTAGCATGTTATATAAATCGACTATTTCGTTAGAAACCCTTTCGAGTGTATCAATTTTTTCAGCCACTTCCTCGAGCTTGTCAGTATAATCCACACAGTTGCGGGCACAATCCTTAGAGACGTTAAGCACATGATATGCCTGCTCGTATGCTAGCTTTAATCCCTGGAGCTCATTAGATAGAGCTGTTAAATCGACTATTTCCTTCCCTTGTAGCGAACCATTCTCTTCTCTAACAAATTCCTTTAATGCATGAAGCTCATTTGTAAAATTGATGTATTGTTGCTGCAAAAGGGCGATTTGTTCCTCACTGCGCTTCGCTAAAGAAAACTGTTCAAAGGAGGAAAAGCCTGCTGCTGAAAGCTCCGTAGTAAATTGTGCTTTAGCCTTCGATAACTTTTCTTGAAGTCCTTGTTTAGCTTCCTCCGTTAGCTTTAACGCTTCCTCTGTTTTTGTAATCGTCATACGTACTGAATCGTACTGTTGCTGTGCCTGTTGAAGCGCCTGCTGTAATTTACTAAGGTTTTGCTGAGCTGCATATAGTGCCTCATTTAATGTTTTTAAGTTTGGCAACTCAGTTGGAATTGCCTTGCTTTTTTGCTCTAGTACCGCCTGCTGCTGTACTAAGCTCTGTTGTTGCTCATAATAATGTGACTCATCATTTACCTTTTCTACCTCAAGCTGCTCCACCTGCTGCTGTAAATCCTTGTATTGTTTTTTAATTACTATTAATTTACGAGTTACTTCTTGTAGCTCCTCAACATAGCGGGTTACTTCTTTATAATTTACTTCCTGCTCTTCTCGGTCGATTGGATGTACATTATAGCCTGCTAACTCCGACTGAAGTTCTTCCACTATATTTAAAGCGGCAGAAACATTTCCTTGTAGAGAATATTTTTGTTGCTCAGCCTTCTCTAATGTATTCTTAAGCCCCTTTAGCGCCACTTCATCGACTGCCTGAAGAACAACTTGATGGATGGATGCATGCTCCTTGCTACCACAAACTGGACAGGGAGCTCCCGGTACTAACGTAGTGGCTAAATGATAGGCCTGATTATTTAACCATTCTTTTTCTTCGGCGTCGTAGGCTACCCTTATTGTTTGGTATTTCGAATCTGCCTCCGAATATTCTTTCTGTAAAAGTTGTGCAGAATTTTCCGCTTTTTGAAGCTTGGCAAATAGAGCTATGATTTCTTTTAATCGCTGCTGCTTTTGCATCGCTTCTGGGAGCTTTGCTGTTTTATGCTCCATTTCCTCGATAAGGGTTGCTCTCTTTCCTAATTGATCCTTTTTTTGCTTCAATTCATCAGACTTTGTTACGATTGCACGATGCAACACCTCAGTATGTTCCTGCAACGTCGTAACAGCTCCTGTAAGGTTATCAATTTCTTCGTAAAGGGGTTTGATCTTTTCAAGCTCCGTTATTTTCTGAGTCAAATGATCTCGCTCTACCTCCCGATTACTTTCGGCTAACAGTGTTGCTTCTACGATACTTAACCTCTCCTGTGCTCTGTGCAGGGTTTCGGCTAAATTGGAGCAAGCTTCTGTTTTCTCCTGTAGTTCAGCCGCAGTTAATTTACATACTTCGAATATTGGATGGAGCTTAGCGGCTTTATTTGCAGCCTCAATCTCCGCCTTTTTCGCTTCAAATAATGGTAGCTCCTGCTCCTTATTCGAAAGCTGCTCTTTTTTCTGCATTAAGCTAGTAATCCGTTCATTTAACTTTTCGCTTACAATGTATTGCTGTTGCTTTTCGTGATGAGCATTAAAGCTTTCCTTATATAGCTTTTCATCCACCATCACTTTATCCTCGTAATATTTTCTTTCCTCGTCTAGTGCCTCTTGGATTTGATAAATATTTGCTTGTCCCTCTAATCGTTCGAACAATAGAGATTGCCGTAGGGGTAAAGCACCAGATAGTTGGTCTATATAGCTATCTCGCATTGCTCTAGCAGTACTTGCTTGCTGCTCGGCTAAGCGCTTTTTTTCCTCAAGCTTTTTCGAAATATTGCCATAGCGCTCCGTTTTGAAAATTTTTCGTAAGATCACTTCTTTATTTTCAGATTGAGAAGTGAGAAGCTTCCGGAACTCCCCCTGCGGCAGCATGATGATTTGATTAAACTGGTCATACGATAGGCCAATTATCTCCTCAAGCTTTTGATTAATGTCCGTTACCCTCTGTCGTTCCACTACCTTTATTTCTTCACCATCTGGACCGATTTCTACAAGGGCATAATCCTCTCCTGTTGGTGTTTTACGACCTTTTTTCACATGGGAAAGCTGTCGCAATACTCGGTATGTTTTACCCTGCACCTCAAAAATCAGCTCTACAGCAGTATGCATACTATCCTCTGCAAAATCACTGCGCATTGATTTGTTTTCTTTTCGATCTTGTCCACTGCCAGCACCATATAATGCAAAGGTAATGCCATCAAAAATCGTTGTTTTTCCTGCGCCTGTTGCTCCTGAAATTACGAATAAGCGATTATCCTGCAGCTCGGTAAAGTCAATTACTTCCACACCCTTATATGGACCAAAAGCGCGCATCGTAAGTTTTATTGGCTTCATTTTATTCCGACCTCCTGACTTTCTCGTTCTTCTGCTAGCATTTCATCTAGAGCCTCCTGAAAAATTTCTAGGGCTATATCACTTGGCTGATTGCCTGTCATTTCCGTTACAAACCCTTTAAATAGCGTGACATCATCAAGCACATTACGTTTTACAATTTCTCCCTGATGCACTCGCTCTACATGCATCGTTTTTCGCTCCACGTGCATTGCATTCTTATAAACAGTACGAATTTGCTCCATTGCACCGACAATTGGCGTAATATCATTTAAACGCACAAAAACATAGTCATCACTTTCTTCATGACGTAAAATTTCCTGTAGAGTCCCCTCGATAATACGTACATCACGTAAAGGTGTAAGCTTTCGTTTTTCAACCTGTACTGAACCGTCAGCGGCTAAATCAATAATAAGAAACCCCTTCTCGTGAGTAGCTTCAGATGATGAATACTTCAACGGTGAACCTGCATAACGAATGTTTTCGTGCAAAACAAAATGGGCTCGATGGAGGTGACCAAGCGCCGTATAGTGAAACGGCTCAAAATACTGTGCATGTACACATTCCGAGCCGCCAATAGCAAGCGGCCGTTCCGAGTCACTTGTGTTGTCCCCTTTTTCTCCGTATGGTGTAACAAATGCATGGGCAACTGCAATATGTCGAGCATTTGAATTCATCCCTTGTTGGATTCTCTCAATTATTTTTTTCATTGCATCATCGTAAGTAGCGATTTCCCCGTCCTGAAGTACGTTCCGGACAATGGAAGGCTCTGCAAATGGAATTAAATGAAAATGAACTTCTCCATGCTCGTCCTGTAAAACGACTGGCTGTAAGTTTTCCTTCATGTCCCCAACAATATGCAGCCCCGTTTCCTTCATGAGCTTACTACCAAACTCGACACGTGTCGGACTATCATGGTTACCAGCGATAGCAACAACCGGAATATTTCGCTTCAAGACAATTTGGGCTAATGTTTCATCCAAAAGGTCCACTGCTTCAACAGGAGGAATGGAGCGGTCGTATAAATCGCCCGCAATAATGATAGCATCCGGTTTTTCCTCGTCAATCGCTCTAATAAACTGTTGCAATACATACCGCTGATCCTGCGTCATATATATACCTTGAACAAGTTTTCCTAAATGCCAATCCCCTGTATGAAAAATTTTCATCCGAAACGCCTCCTTAGTTTTTGTTTTATTGTAACACGAGAAAAAAAGAAAAGACCACATTTCACGAACAAACATTCGTAAAATGTAGCTTTATGTTCAAGAAATGAAGCATTAGCTTTTCCGTGTAATCAGGCTGGTCGTAATCCCTACAACTAGTATTGTAATAATTGAGAGTAAAAGGGTGCTCGAGGATAATAGAAGACCACCTAAAACAATTACGATTGAATCAATAAAAAAAATGAGAATACCAACATTAATTCCGGTTTTATCACTTATAAATTGTGCCAATAAATCTGTTCCACCAGTACTTGTTTTATAACGAAGCATCAAACCAATTCCATTTCCTATAAAAATCCCACCTAAAATGGCGCTAAAAACACCATCAATATGTACGGGAGAACGTATAGGCTTGAAAAAGTCGATCATGACAGAAGAAATAAGTAAGCCATGTAAGCTGTTATAAAAATAAAATCTGTATTTAAACCATGCGAGGACAAAAATAGGTGCGCTAAAAATAATGATCATGAGACCAATTTTCATATTAAAAATATAATGTGCAATTAAGGCTAGTCCGACGATTCCTCCGTCCAAAATTTCGAACGGCGTTAGAAAGAGGTTTATGCCGATCGCTAAAAAAATGCTACCAATCACGATAACTATGGATTTCTTTAGAAAATAAATACGTATCCCCCCAGCAACTGGACATGCATATATTTTATGAACGTCAGGGATCAAACATGATGATTTTGTAGGGATAAAAATACTGTTTTGAGATGCGGATTGTTGTTGTGAGGATGGGGGGCGGCTTTTGTGCAGATAGACTCTGCTTTTGTTCGGTTGGACATTCCTTTTGTGCGGATAGCACCCGCTTTTGTGCGGATAGCACCCGCTTTTGTTCGGTTGGCTCCCTTTTGTGCGGATAGGCTCGACTTTTGTTCGGATGGGCACTCCTTTTGTGCGGATAGTACCCCCTTTTGTTCGGTTGGCTCCCTTTTGTGCGGATAGACTCGGCTTTTGTTCGGATGGACACTCCTTTTGTGCGGATAGCACCCGCTTTTGTTCGGATGGACCTGGCTATTGTTCGGTTGGCTCCCTTTTGTGCGGATAGACCACTCTTTTGTTCGGATAGACCTGGCTATTGTTCGGTTGGCTCCCTTTTGTGCGGATAACACCTATTTTAGATCTGATAGACACTCCTTTAGGTCGAATAAAAATCCTGCAAATGAAATCATCATTTTCGCAAAATCAAAAAAAGATTCTTCCCTAAAACTAAGAAAGAATCTTTTTTCCAAATAGATTATGCCATTTTTTATAGCCGTACAATCCAATATACTCCTGGAGCGGCTTCGCTATCGCAACTTCATCGACGACTTCAGCTTCCGCTCCAGAATCATTACTAGATTGAAGACCCAATAATTCTTCAAAAGATTTCGGATTTGGCTTTGGTAGCTCTGCAAGAGTCATTTGATAGGTAGCTGAGCCAGCATACTCGTTCAAAAAAGCATTCGCCATGACTAAATAGCCGGCCATATTCGGATGAATATCAGTTGCATTTGGTAGGTAATTAACAGAATTCTTGTCAAAATCCTGGGCTACCTCTACAAATTGAGCACCAGCCTCTACTGCAACTGACTTTAGTATAGTATTTAACAGTTGTAATTGATCGGCTACCCCTGCTTTTTGTGTTTCGTGAACATGGATATATGGAAAATAATATCCCATAACATAAATTTGGGCATTCGGTGCCTTTTCCTTTAGTACCTTTAATAGCTCTGTAAAATCCTGCCGCGCTTTATTTAAAGCAAAGTTAGCCGTCATTTGTGAATAGCTTAGCGAGCCGGCTTTCGGATTGTAGGAAACGAGTGGCAATAAATCGTTGGCTCCAGCAGAGACGGTTATAAGCGTTGCATTTGCAAGTACCGCCTGGGCTGGCTCTGATTTTACACGCTCTAAAACATCGTCTACAGCATAACCGGGAAAGGCAAGTTCTTTCGTATAAGCCGTTAACTGACCATATTTTGTTAGCTGTAAGGCTATCAAATCGGCATACCCAGAATCAATTTCTGAATAGGGTGTTTGTCCGGCTGCCAAAGAATCTCCGAGCGCAACATACACCTCTTTGGCAGAAGTGCTCGAAGTAAACAATAGGAAAGCAAAGAGTAACAGACTAATCCTTTTCATGTGAATTCTCTCCGTTTAAAAAGCCCAGCTACCGTTGCGGAAAATCGGTTGGATTGTGCCGTCCGCTAGCTCGCCATCGATATCCATTTCGCCACTACCTATCATGAAATCCTCATGTGTAATCGATGTGTTAATGCCTAGTGACTCAAGCTGCCCTTGCTGAAGCTCTCGCCCACCCTCATAACAAGTTGGGTATGCCTCACCAATTGCTAAATGATTCGAAGCATTTTCATCAAAAAGAGTATTGTAATATAAAATATTCGAAGCGGAAATTGGTGATTCGTGTGGTACAAGTGCCACCTCACCTAAATAGCTAGAGCCTTCGTCAGCATTAATTAATTGCTGAAGGAGCTCATTTCCTACTTCAGCATGTGCCTTTATTATTTTTCCTTTTTCAAAGGTTAACGAGAACCTATCAATAACATTTCCTTTAAAGACAAGCGGCTTCGTATTTTGTACGACACCGTTCACGCCATATTTTGCTGGCATTGTATAAACTTCCTCTGTTGGCATATTAGCAATAAAAGTAGTGCCAGCAGGTGTTTTACTGCCTCCAGTTAGCCATAAATGCTTTTCAGGCAGCTCGATCGTTAAATCTGTACCTGGTGCCTTATAATAAAGCTTCTTATATTTTTTCGCGTTTAACTGTGCTGCACGTGCCTCTAAGCTTTCAACATGTGCATGCCAATTCTCTACTGCGCTGCCTTCGCCTATACGAACTGTATTAAAAATCGCATCCCACAGTGCATCCACTTGCTCCTCCTCAGGTAGATTCGGGAATACCTTTGCTGCCCACTTTGATGAAGGGACTGCAATAATGGACCAAGCGATATCATCGTTCATAACAGCTTTCCGATAGTTTTCTAGTGCTTTACCAGCTACCTTTTGCTGAGTAGCGATTTTTTCAATATCAATACCAGCAAGTAAATCTGGATCTGCCGCATCAATCCACAGCAATGCCCCGCCACGCTCAATGAGCTCATCTCGCTGTGAGGCAATCCATTTAGGGAACTTTTCAATTTCTTCAACCGTTGTATTTTCGTAAAAGGCACGCTCAAATACTGCATCTGTTAAATTGACCTGTACACGGCCTGCACCAGCCTCGTACGCCTTTTTAACAACAAGGCGTGTAAATTCCAGCGTATCTGTCGACGTGTTAATAAGTAAGGTTTGCCCCTTTTGAATGTTGACCCCAACCTTTACAGCTAACTCTGCAAATTCCGCTAATTTCTCCTCAAATGTCATCCCTTATTTCCCCTTTTTAAATGTTTTCTTCGGATAGCTTTTACCATTCGTTGCTGACTTAGCACTTTGATTGGCTGTTTTCTTCCCCTTTGCCTCCTCTATCGTTTTTGAATTACCTTCGATCAACTCACCCATATGCCAAATTTTCTGTACAGGCTTTCCTGGAATTTCTCGTGTCCATTTTTTATAGGTTTTTTCGTCCTTATAGGAAAGAAGCGTTAATACTTCGCCATCGGCACCAGCGCGTCCAGTACGTCCTGAACGATGTAGGTATTGCTCGATTGTTCTCGGTACATCCACGTGAATAACATGTGTTAATCCTGCAATATCTAAACCACGTGCAGCAATATCTGTGGCAATCAAAATACGTGCCGTTCCTTTGCGGAATTCATCTAACGCTTTTTTACGCTCTTCCTTTTTCATATCCGAATGAAGTGTAACGATTGGTGCTTCCTTGTACTTTAGCTTTGTTTCCTTCATTAATACTTGATCGATATTATTAACAAATGCCAACCCTCGTACTCCTTCAAGATTAGAAAGGCGACGAAGCATATCCGTTTTATCTCGCTCATCTACCTTTACAAATGAATGTACTACTTTACCAACCTTCACCATATCTTCAGGCTTAATTTTAATATTGATTGGCTCAAACATTAGTCGCTCTGCTACTAGCTCAATTTCCTCAGTAATTGTTGCCGATACAACAACAACTTGACGTCCGAAAGCTGCTCCATCAATAAATGATTTCACGACTACTCGGTATTCCCGGCTCAGTAGCTGATCACATTCATCTAGCACAACCGTTTCAATTTCTTTCAGCTTCAGCTTACCAGCACGAGCTAATTCGTTTAAGCGACCTGGTGTACCAACTACAATCGTAGGCTTTTTCTTTAGCTTTTCAATTTGTCGTGCAGAGTTTGCTCCACCGATTAACTGCTGTACGGAAATATCAGTACCCGCTGTCCATTCACGAATAACCTCTACAATTTGCATTGCTAGCTCCTGTGATGGTGCCACAATTAAAGCTTGTGTTTGCTTTTTCGAACCGTTCACTTTATTTAAAATCGGTAATACATACGCTAGCGTTTTACCAGAACCTGTTGGCGATTCTGCTACAATATCCTTTCCATCTAACATTGCAGGAATCATTTCTTCCTGAATTTTCATCGTTGTCTCAAACGACCATTTATTTTGAATTGTTTCATTTAATAATTGGATAACAGACATATTTATAACCACCTTTATATACTTGCGTTTAGTGTACCATATTCTTTCATCTATAAACGAATGTACCTCCACTAAAAATAGAAAAAAACCTGCCGAATGACAGGTTCAATACATTTGTTATTTAAGCGAATCCAGAGACGACACATTGTTTTATGCTCGACCCATCTTTACTCTGACAAATCCTTATTATTAATGTGTTTCTTATAGCTTCTGTAATAGCCTAATCGGTTCAGCGTTAATTTAGTCCAACGCTTTGGATTCATATCCTGCTCGTAAAATAATGAATTAGTGAACTTACCTTGACGAATTAAGCTTTTTGCTTCTATTTTTAATTTTTCATTTGAGGCATATTTGAACAATATATTCTTAGGAAGGATCATCCATAAATGCTTGTCCTGCACATACGTTAAGCTATGATGAATATGTAGCATATGATCATCCGCTATGTATTGCATAAGATTATGACCACTTGCTGTTACAAAATAGCTGGACCGACTATTTCTTATACTCATTTTTAGTAGTTTATATTGCCCATCACGGGAATCGTATTTAAACGTAAAGCTTGCTAACCCTGTATAGCCAATGCCCTCAAGGAAATAACGTACCCCATCCATTAGCTCTTGGTCATATGTTGTTATAATGGCTCCATAGCTCCCAATCCCTTCAGGTAAATGCTCCTGCAGCATAGGATTGCCAAGAGCGAGTAGCTTTGCCTTTCCATTCTTATCAACATACGCATCTAGCACACGTAAATTCGTGTCATCCCCAGGAATATACTGCTGTACAATCATTTCATCTTGATATGTTGAACTATAAATGGCCTTTAGTATCGCTGTTTGCTCAGCATGGTCCTGTGCTATAAAAACTTTTTTTCTTGCCGGAAATGCATAATCCCAAAAGGTTAGTAAGTTTGCTGGCTTCATAATAATTGGATAATCGAATGGTGGTGTAAAATGTTCAAAATTATGTATCGACACAGTTGTTGAAGTTGGATAAGAAAAATTGTATTTGTCCCAGTGGCGCTGGAAGCCTTCTACCGAGAGTAGCTCTTCCATTAATGCTTTCGAAATATAAGGAACGGTGAAGTGCTTCTCTAGCTTTTCTTTATTCCGAATAATCAGTTGAGCATAGTCATCTCCACATGCCAAAAGTAAAAGCTTTCTGTTAGGGATTTGCGCTGCCACTTTTTCAAGTTCAGGTAAAAAGACCTCTTGGCTATTTAACTTATCGATTCTATAAAAGGTTAGTATACGACTATCCTGTGTAGCTGGTAGTTGTGAATTTCCTAGAACGAGTGGCTTTAATCCATATGCTTCAAAAAAAGCACGAGCCATCCCGTAAGCATTCATGCCAGAACCTAATAATACTGGTAAAAAAGCTTGCTCTTTTTCCATTGCCCATTCAACTCGCTTCTGTTCAATTTAATTGTAAGTGTATCATACTTTAAACGAAGGGGATGGGGAAATTGTTGCAATCCCTTTATCCACAAAACGGAAAAACTCCCCTTGAACTAAAAAGAAATCCTGCATAGGATCATTTTAAAAGGGGTTCATTTCTTTACCGAAATGAACCCCTTTTACTTCTTATAATTCCTGTCTTAAAGCATTGATTACTTCAATTTTTGTAGCCTTTCGTGCTGGTCGCCAGCCTGATAAAATGGCGACAAGTAAGCTAATGCCCCCTGCAATAATTACTAAACTAACTGGAATTAGCGAGAAGGTAATATCGTAGCTTGCTAAGTCCTCATCAGATAATGCATACGATACAACATGTGGTAATATCGCATTCACTCCATAGCTAATACCATAGGATATAACGATTGCTAAGCCCGTTCCTAACAGTCCGATAAATGCGCTCTCCATTAAAAATAATCGCTGAATTAATGCAGGAGATGCACCAATTGCTTTTAGCACGCCAATCTCACGTGTACGCTCTGTCACTGCCATTGTCATCGTATTAAAAATTCCGATAGAAGCAATTAAAATGGCGATTGTTCCAATAAACACAAGACCAATTTTAAAGATTAGGAAGAATAAATCCATCTGCTCTAATTGCTCTACTACTGAATATACTTGATACCCTTCCTCTTTTAAGTTATCTAGCACGGGCATGACATTTTCAATTGAATCTACATAAATCTTTGTTTCTGGATATGTTGCTAATGTCGGGAATAGCTCATGCAAGCCTTGTTCAAACATAACGGAAGAATCAATATACCAATCATAGGAAGGCTTTTCTAATACACCGACAACCTTAAACTCTTGGGATTTCTTAAAGCCTGCTTCTTCACCTGTTTCAAACTCAAT
This sequence comes from Lysinibacillus sp. 54212, assembly GCF_036662795.1. Taxonomy (NCBI): domain Bacteria; kingdom Bacillati; phylum Bacillota; class Bacilli; order Caryophanales; family Bacillaceae; genus Lysinibacillus; species Lysinibacillus sp. 54212. The sequence goes on along the minus strand of NZ_JBAFWZ010000002.1, from coordinate 126,453 downwards.
CGTTACTGTCTTTCCGATAATATCCCCTTTAAAGCCTTCTTCCTCACCGTTATACCACGTGCCGTTTTGTTCTGCCTCTTTATTCTTGCGCTCGATTTCAGCCCTATCCGCTTCATTTAGTAAGTTTTGTGCATAATGATAGCCTACAACGATTTCATTAGTTGCCTTTGGTAAACGTCCCTCGCTTAACTTTGATGGTAATTTTGCCTGTCCATCCATATCAACAATTGATGCTTGAGAGTAGCCTGTACGATCCTCGAATGTCGATGTTATAGAAGAATTAAGTTGTAGCTTATTTAACACGACATTGACATGCTCTAAATCATTGATCCACTTTTCATCTTCAGCCGTTAAGCTTTCCTCACCCCATAGCTGAATTTCTGTTACTTCTTCTTGATTTAACATTTCACCACGCATTGTTTCCTGTATTCCGAAGCCGACTGAAGCTAGTACGATTAAAAATGCACAGCCGATCATTGCCGCTAGTACCGTCATAGTCACTCGTAGCTTATTTTTACGCATATGCTGTAGGACAAATAATAATTGATCTTTAAATAACATGTTGTATTTCCTCCACTAATACGCCATCAGACATGCGAAGTGTTCGATCCGCTATGGACGCTACTTCCTCATCGTGTGTAATAATGACGAATGTTAAATTGTTTTCAATATTTAGCTGCTGCATAAGCAGTAAGATTTCTTGCTCCGTTTGCATATCTAAGCTACCTGTAGGCTCATCCGCTAAAATAATCGGAGGATTCGTAATCATCGCACGCGCAATCGAAACACGCTGCTGCTGCCCACCCGATAATTCGTTTGGATAATGATCGGCTACTTCTGTTAAACCGACTTTCTTTAATATCTCCTGCACCTTCTTTTTACGAATGGCTGGGTTTACCCCTTTTAGCTTTAACGGTAGCTCAATATTTTCTACGACATTTTGTCCCGGTAGCAGCTGAAAGTTTTGAAAAATAAAGCCGAAGTTATCTAAACGAAATGCCGCGCTCTGCTTTTCATTAAACCCTGCTGTTTCAACACCATTCACAACAATCGAGCCTGTATCTGGCTTTAAAAATCCAGCAATAACTTGTAGCAAAGTTGACTTACCTGAACCACTTTTCCCTACAATCGAAACAATTTCTCCCTCCCTTACTTGAAAATGAATGCCTTTAAGTACATCCACCTTCTTTTCCTTTCCCTTTTTCCCAATACTAAATGTATGCTGTAATGAATTTACTTCTATCACACTATCCGTCCTTTCAAAACTGACTTATTAAACTGTTACTACTAGTGTAAATGGCAATTATGAAGACTTGGAAAGGAGGTTTATGAAGAATTTCTTAAGAAAAATGAAAAAGCACTTAAAGGATGCTCGTTCATCCTTTAAATGCTTGGATCTACTTATAAACTTACGATGCAATGATTACTAACGATGCCCACTACACATTTTGTTTCGGTCTCAGTGTATGCTTCAATACTTTGCCAGATGCATTTCGTGGCAGGCTATCAATTAAATCCACCTCATACGGTACTTTATATTTTGCTAGCCTTGCTGCTACATAATTTAAAATTTCTCTTTCACTTACCGTTTCGCCTTCCTTTAATACAACAAAGGCTTTTGGCACTTCTCCATAAACCTCGTGAGGAATACCGACTACTGCCGCCTCAAGCACTTGCGGAATTTGGTACAATACCTCCTCTACCTCGATTGGATAAATATTTTCCCCGCCTCGAATAATCATATCCTTTTTTCGGTCGACGATATAAAGGAACCCCTCTTCGTCAAAGCGGCCTAAGTCGCCAGAATGTAGCCAGCCATCTCTTATAGCCCTCGCTGTTTCCTCTGGATTGCGTAGATAACCCTTCATTACTTGCGGACCACGAACAACAATCTCCCCAACTTCACCCTCCTGCACAACCTCACCATCCGCATTAATTAGCCTCACGTCTGTACAGGGTAATGGTTTGCCGACTGAGCCTACTTTTGTTAAGGCATCGCTATCTAAAAGAGTTGTCGCTGCTGGCGTATTTTCTGTTTGACCGTATAAATTTTGCACCTTTACTTTCGGGAATGTATCCTTTAAGCGCTTTACGAGCTCGTACGGCATTGGTGCGGCCCCATAGCAAAGTAGCCGTAAGTGCTCAAAGCTATACTCTTTTAGCTCTGGCTTCGTTAGAAGAATCGTATACATCGCAGGTACACCAAAGAAAATCGTTGCCTCGGTTTCTACTAAATTTCGTAATGTCCGATGAGGAGAAAAAGCTTCCTCGATAATAACCGTCCCCCCCTTATACATGGTCGGTACAGCAAATACATGGCTGCCTGCACAGTGGAACAACGGTGTACAAATATACATCCTATCCTCATTAGTCATATTCATTGATTCCGACCAAATTCTTGCCGTCTCAAAAATATTGCGATGCGATAGCATGACTCCTTTAGGCTTACCAGTTGTTCCTGACGTGTACATAACAACTGCTGTATCCTCCTCCTGTAACGATACGGAACTCTGTGCTTCAAAGGAATCCCCTGCTAAAATCTTCCGTATATCTTGCATGTTCAGCTCTTCCTCAAAAGAGTATTTAGATTGTTCAAGGTTAGGGGCTAATCTATCATCGAAAAGTAATGCCCTTGCTTCTGAGTGTGAAAATAAATATTCGAGTTCGGGTGTTGCTAGCTTTGTATTAATTGGCATCACTGTACAACCAGCTAATTGAACGCCATAATATACAGCCATAAATACATCTGAATTTAACATGTATTGTGCAATAATATCCCCTTTCTCGTAGCCTCGACTCCTAATATAGCTAGCTATTTTAAGTGCATTCTCATATAGCTCACGATACGTCCATTGTCCATTTTCAAAAACGATTGCAGTATCATCTGGCTGATTTTGTGCATGCTGAGCTAATATATTTGTCATAAACATATTGAAAATCCCCCTTTACGAAATGATGAAGAATAACAATCAAACTACTTATTTCATATGAATATTTTTATATTAAAATGACTATATGACATTTTTTAGAGGTGATTATTTTGCAATATGCATTGCTAGGAGATTTACATTCTCACTATAAAAATACGAAGGCCGTTTTACAGCATATTAAGGAGATCCATCCGAATGCAGAAATTATTGGGCTAGGCGATTTATTTGAATGTATAATCGGGAAACGAAAGGCAGAAAGTATACGAGGAGCTAAATTGCATGAGGCTGCAAAACTTTCAGACAAATTCCTACAGCTACTTACATTCTCTTCTGTTATCGGAAATCAAGAAGAGAGAATTGCAATGGTGACAGGACTCCAGCAATTTTTAAACTATGAAGGTCAAATTGTCATTGATGGAGCTACAATTATGCACGGACATCAATTTCTATGGGATGAACATTTCGAGCCTACATTCCCTGAGGTACATACGCCACTATTATTTTTTGGGCATAGTCATCGCGCAGCAATTTATATCGACGGTGTCCGAACTGCGATCCGTTATAATGAAGAAATTTACGTTGGCGACCGGTCATATGCAATCAACGTTGGCGCCGTCGTCGAATCACGTGACTGGTGTCTATATGACAGTGAGAAAATGTCTGTCACATTCTATCAAGCGTAACGAAGGCGACTCTCCTAAAGAATCTCTTTTTTACTTATCCTTCACTCAGTCGTATAGGTTGAACGGCTTAGAGCTATACTAAATCTTGTTATAAATAAAAGTATTTATAAAAGACATTCGTATAGGATAGGAGGAACGAGGTTGGACAATCAATTATCAGTTTTTGCCTTAGGTGGGATTAATGAAATCGGCAAAAATATGTATGTTATTCAATATGAAGACGATATTGTTGTGATCGATTGTGGCGCTAAATTTGCTGATGGAAATATACTAGGTGTGGATTTAATTATTCCGGATATTGCTTATTTACAGGAAAACCAAGATAAAATCCGTGCGTTAATCGTCACACATGGGCATGAGGATCATATTGGTGGCATTCCTTATTTGCTAAAAAAAATTAATATCCCGATTTACGCCTCTCGTTTTACGCTCGGATTGATTGAGTTAAAGCTTAAGGAGCATAAGCTGTTTAGAGAAAGCACATTAGTGGAGATCCATTCTGAATCAGAGCTACAACTTGGCAAAATCGATGTTAGCTTTTTCAAAGTGAGCCATAGTATACCGGATTGTCTTGGCATCGTCTTCCATACACCAGAAGGGAAGGTTGTTCATACAGGGGATTTTAAATTCGATTTAACACCGGTCAATGACCAATCCTCAGATATTCATAAAATGGCAGAGCTCGGTTCTGAAGGAGTTTTACTGCTTATTTCTGAAAGTACAAATGCAGAACGTTCTGGCTCTACACCATCAGAGGGGCTAGTGGGCAGACATTTAGATGAGGCGTTTAAAAATGCAAAACGAAAAATTTTTATCTCGACATTTGCCTCTAATGTTAATCGGGTTCAACAAATTGTCGATGCTGCCCAAAGAACGAATCGGCGACTAGCCCTACTCGGTCGAAGCATGATTAATGTTGTTTCCGTCGCTATCCAGCGTGGCTATTTAAGAATTCCTAACTGGATGCTTATTGAAGCGCGCGATGTGAATCAATTCCCTCCTGAAAAGGTTGTTATTTTATGTACAGGCAGTCAAGGAGAGCATCTAGCTGCATTGTCTCGTCTGTCCAGCGGCAATAATCGAGATGTAAAAATTCACCCTGAAGATACAGTCATTCTCGCTGCTTCCCCGATACCCGGCAATGAAAAGGATGTATCTCGGGTTGTAGACAATTTATTTAGATTAGGTGCACATGTAATTTACGGCTCCTCTTCAATTACTGGTATGCATGTATCGGGACATGGCTATCAAGAGGATTTAAAGCTGATGCTAACATTAATGCAGCCAGAATATTTTATTCCGATTCATGGTGAATATCGAATGCTTCACATCCATCGACAATTAGCTGAAGCAGTAGGTGTCGAAAAGGGACATACTTTCATCTTAAACAATGGGGATGTTGTGGATTTCGGAAAGGGTGATGCAAGGCAAACGAGAAGTGTGCCTGCCGGAGATACATTCGTGGATGGTATCGGCATTGGAGAGGTTGGTGCTATTGTTTTACGTGATCGAAAACAGCTGTCCGAGGATGGTATGCTCGTAATAGTTGTCACGATCAATAAATCGGATGGCACTCTAGTTTCTAGTCCTGATACGATATCCCGTGGCTTTGTATATGCAAAGGACGCCGAAAAACTTATTAAAGATATAAATGATCTTGTAGCTGTTACAATTAGTAATTTTAATGAGGCCAATGTATATGGGATGAAGCAGGCTATCAAGAAAAATATCGGGCAGTTTTTATTCCTACAAACAAAAAGAAAGCCCATGCTCCTGCCGATCATTATAGAAATTTAAGCTTTTCGATTAATTACGGGAAACTTTCTATTATCTTGCTTAAAGTTTCTATTAACTTCCCTAAACTTTCTATTATCGACAAAGAATCTTCTGTTAACTAGGTATTTTGTTCGATAATCAAAATACCTCTCTGCAAAAAAACGCCCGTGAATATTACGATTCACGGGTTCGTTTTTATATCATTCGACGATAATTCTTTTTTCCATCATACGTATAAACAGCTGGTTTATCCTCAATTATTGTTTGGATATGAACGGGTCTACCCCAAAGCCTATAAATATTCGGTAGAACATGCTCTAAATAATGTGGATCTAGCTCCATACCTTCATAGCCATGCTTTAAAAATAACTCACCATTTCTTAAATAGTCCCCATTTTCAACCACGATATACGGGAAGCCTCCATTTACCCGCATCGACACGAGCTGATCACGTACACGCTCATAGTCCTTATCGGAAACTCGATAATCATTTCCTTGCTTCTCAAATAAATATAAATCCTCCTGCTTTACTAAATCCTTTGTTAAATAGTTGCGAATAAATGAAATATCAGACTCAATTTCTCGCACTTCATAAATTTTTTCGCGACCCGAATTCGGCTGAACACCTAGTTTTTTCATTTCTTCTGTTGGTTCATTATACCGTTTTTCAATATCCTCAAATATTTTCAATCCAAGATAATAAGGATTAATCGTCGTTTTTGAAGGTTGCACAACCCCCGCGTTTAGCTTGGCATATTCGATTGTTTCGGCCGTCGTTAAATTGAGCTCTCGCATAATCCGTTGATGCCAGTAGGAGGCCCAGCCTTCATTCATAATTTTTGTTTCTAGCTGTGGCCAAAAATATTGCATCTCCTCACGCATCATCGTCAACACATCACGCTGCCATTCCTCTAGCTCACGACTATGCTGCTCGATAAATAACAGTAAATCCTTTTCTGGCTTTGCGGGAAATGGCTTTCTTGCTCTTTTTAATGGTTTTTCGTCTTCCTCTCCCTTATCTAAGCCCCAGAGGTCATCATAAGGTGATTTCGATACAATTTGCTCTTCGTCATCCTCCTCAGAATCATAATTCAGCAAGTTGGGGCGTAAGATAGAGGGGTCGATATGCTCTTGGATGGATAATACGGCATCTAAAAACTGTTCTACCTCATCTTTTCCGTAACGTTTTTCATACTCCGCAATCCGTTCTGCCGTTGCGGTCATACTCTCCACCATATCTCGGCGAGTGTTGGAGAATCGAATATTGTTTTTAAAGAAATCACAATGGGCTAAAACATGCGCGATAATAAGCTTATTTTGCGTTAACGTATTCGTATCCAGTAAAAATGCATAGCAAGGATTGGAGTTGATTACTAGCTCGTAGATTTGGCTCAAACCTAAATCATACTGCAGCTTCATTTTATGAAACTGCTTACCAAAGCTCCAATGTGTAAAACGAGTAGGCATCCCATATGCACCAATCGTATAAATAATATGTGCCGGGCAAATTTCATAACGCATCGGATAAAAATCAAGACCAAAGCTTAAGGCAACCTCTGTAATTTCCTCAATCGCTTTATGAAGCTCTTTTTCCACGTTGACCCCCCCAAATTTTGTGGACTTCATGCTAAACTGTCGTCACTTGCTTTTGGAAGAAACTTTTTAATGCTTCATAGACATCCTTTTTTTGCTTTAAAATATAATGACGGAATTTTGGATTTTTAATATTTTTGTACGTGTTCATTAATGGCGAATACCGGTTATACACATTCACCTCTCCATATCCAAACATGCTCGATACTTCCATTAGCTCCCGCACTAATTTCAAGCATTTTTCATTGTCTGTTGACATATTTTCGCCATCGGAAAAATGAACAGGATAAATATTATAGCGAGATGGACTATACTTCTCCTTAATTAAATCTAGCGCCTTTACATAAGCAGATGAGCATATCGTCCCTCCACTTTCTCCCCTCGTAAAAAATTCCTCCTCAGTAACCACTTTCGCTTCCGTATGATGAGCAATAAATTCGATTTCTACTGTTTCATATTTTGAACGTAGGAACCGTGTCATCCAGAAGAAGAACGTTCTCGCACAATACTTTTCAAATTTCCCCATCGACCCACTTGTATCCATCATGGCAAGCACTACTGCCTTCGATTCTGGCTTCACAACTTCATTCCATGTTTTAAATCGTAGATCATCATTGTGAATTGGTGAAATACCAGCTCTACCTTCCATCGCATTACGTTTTATCGCTGTTAATATCGTGCGTTTTTTATCGATATTACCCATTAGTCCTTTTTTCCGAACATCATTGAATTCAATGTTATCTATTATAATATTTTCCTGTTCTTTTTCCTGTAAGTTCGGTAGCTCTAACTCATTGAAAAGAACGGCTTGCAGCTCATCTATACTGACCTCTGCTTCGTAATAATCCTCTCCAGGGGAATCTCCAGCTTCCTTACCCTGCCCTTGCCCCTTCGCTTTTTCACCAGGCCCTTTTGCCACCACATCTCCGACTTTACTATCGCCTTTACCCTGCCCAACATGCTTTGATTTATCATAGTTATAGCGGATTTTATATTCATCTAATGAGCGGATTGGTATTTTAATCACTTCACGACCATTTGAAAGAATGATGCTTTCTTCACTTACTAAATCCGGTAAATTATTTTGAATGGCCTCTTTAACCTTCTCCATATGACGTTGCTGATCTTGATAACCTTTACGATGGAGAGACCAGTTTTCCTGAGAGACAACAAAACGACTTTTATGATTTTGACTCATTTTCTTCCTCTCCCATCCTTCTTTTTACAGGATTCGATATATCATTCGTCATTAGTCGAATTCAGTAAAAAGTTATTAATTTATGTACTATATGCGGTTAAGCCTTACATATTGCACTGATTTTTGGAAATTAAAAAGGGAGTATCCCTCGCGACACTCCCTTAAATTGCCCTATCGATTTAATAAACTACCTACATATTGCAATAATTCATTGGCCGATGTCGTATTATAGCCATGCTCATCGACAAGTGTTGCAATGACTTCATTTATCTTTTTCAGCTGCGATTCATCCGGTGTTTTTGAGGATGTTGTGATTTTGACAATATCCTTCAAATCGGCGAAAAGTTTCTTTTGAATCGCTTCTTTTAATCGTTCATGCGAATTGTATTCAAATCGCTTACCTTTTCGTGCAAAAGCAGATAGACGAATTAAAATTTCCTCACGAAATGCCTTTTTCGCATTTTCAGAAATACCAATTTGCTCTTCGATGGAGCGCATTAATTTTTCATCCGGGTTCATTTCTTCGCCTGTTAACGGATCACGCAGCTTATTTTTATTACAAAATGCCTCAACATTATCGAGATAGTTATTCATTAATGTTTTTGCTGATTCCTCATAAGAATAGACGAATGCCTTTTGAACTTCATTTTTCGCAATTTCATCATATTCTCTTCGTGCAACAGCAATATAATTCATATACTTTTCGCGGTCTTCCTGTGAAATTGAGGCATGCTGGTCAAGTCCATCCTTTAGAGCACGTAATACATCTAAGGCGTTAATTGATGGAACTTCCTTGCGAATAATGGCTGAAGAGATGCGATTAATGATATAACGCGGGTCAATTCCGTTCATACCTTCATTTGGGTATTCCTTCTTTAAATCCGCCACATCAACTAAGTTATAGCCCTCCACACTTTCACCGTCGTATAGGCGCATTTTTTTGACAAGATCGACACCCTGCTTTTTCGGTATTTCAAGCCTTGTTAGCACAGAAAATATTGCCGCTACCTTTAATGCATGTGGGGCAATATGCACGTGTGACATATCGCTTTCTCGTATCATTTTCTCGTAAATATGCTCCTCCTCACTAACCTTTAAGTTGTAAGGAATCGGCATAACAATAATCCTTGAGTGTAGTGCCTCGTTCTTTTTATTCGAAATAAACGACCGATATTCAGTTTCGTTCGTGTGAGCCACGATCAGCTCATCCGCGCTAATTAATGCAAAGCGTCCAGCCTTGAAATTTCCTTCTTGGGTTAATGATAGTAAATGCCATAGGAACTTTTCATCAAGCTTGAGCATTTCTTGGAATTCCATCATCCCTCGATTTGCCTTATTTAATTCGCCATCAAATCGGTATGCTCGTGGATCCGATTCAGAACCATACTCTGCAATCGTTGAAAAATCAATACTACCTGTTAAATCTGCAATATCCTGTGATTTTGGATCGGAAGGTGTAAACGTACCAATTCCAACACGTTTATCCTCGGAGAAGAAAATACGCTCGACAAGTACATCCTCTATGCGCCCACCATATTCCTGTTCAAGCCGCATCGTATTTAATGGAGATAAGCTCCCTTCAATTCGTACCCCATATTCATCATAAAAATCTTCACGTAAATGATGTGGTATGAGATGAAGTGGATCCTCATGCATTGGACAGCCTTTAATCGCGTAAACCGCACCCTCATCGGTCCGAGAATACTTTTCGAGTCCTCTTTTTAACAACGTTACAATTGTAGATTTACCACCACTTACAGGCCCCATTAATAATAAAATTCGTTTTCGTACATCCAATCTTCTTGCAGCTGGATGGAAATATTCCTCCACTAACCTTTCAAGCGCTGCTTCAAGTCCAAAAATTTCGTGACCAAAAAATTGATACATTTTCTGCCCATTTCGCTCTTCCACACCTGAGCTTTTAATCATGCTATACACGCGAGAATGGGCTGTTTGAGCAACTTCTGGTCTTTCCTTCACAATTCTTAAATAATCCGCAAACGTACCTACCCACTTCAGTCTGTTCTCTTCTTCTCGGTAACTTTTCACCTTATTTAAAATGTCGATTGTTTTCCCTCCATTCAGGGCGTGGTTTATAACATAGTATGAAGGGAAAAGGATTATGATACGTAATCCGACTACATAAGACGACAATTCCTACAAAAGATTTTATTAATGCAAACGCCCTAAAATCTTCTAGTCCCAATTTCTCACAAGCACTCTTTCCTTTTCATGACGCTTTATAATCACACTGATCATTTGATGCCATTGCTCGCATAGCTTTAATACATCCTTATAATCTTCATTCTCCTTGGACATAGGTTTACTGTTTTCCATAAATACAAATTCAACAACTGGCTTTGAAAAATCATCAACAACCATCTTTATACTGAGCTGTGTAACGGTGTCCTGTTCATCACCATCTTTTGCTTTATCCTCTTTCCCTTTTAGCAATGAGCCACTAAGACCACCATTTTTAGTAATATGAGATAAAACCCTTTTGTCCTCAACTATAGCCACCTCGATAATTTGGTTAAAACTATATTGTTTCAGCTTCATTTCTTCGTCCAATTCTTCTTTACTGGCAATATACAGCAGATTCGTTTCCTCGTTAATTAGTAAGGCTGATAAATAGTCATCCGTTAATATGTAGTGCGTGTGTGGAATGGCTTTATACGCGGCCTCACTGTTACGTTTTTTTTCCTGAATAGCTTTTTGGGATTTTAACTTTTGGCGTGAATACCCTTGGAACCCCCAAATAAAAATACCAATTGCAAAAAGCAAATAAATTGTTCTCCCAGCAGATGCTCCGGCTGCATACGCTAACACGAAATAGACAGCGCTTAATAGAATTAAAAAATAGCTTTGCACTTTCACACCACCTTGTAGATGATCTTTAGAAAAGATTTATTAGTAGAATAGTATTCATCCTATTTGGAGTTAATGCTAGCTAGACTCCAATTATATTTGCATAAAATAAAATCCCCTTCATATAATGCTGTTGATGCACAAAAGGAAAGGAGGATTTTTTGTTTACTCAATATAAATATTGGAAGCCTTACATTAGCCCATTTGATCCATGTGAGCCTATCCGAGTAAAAAGTTTTTCAACTCCCCCTCAGCTTTATATTCCTTTTCAGCCTACTGGACTCTCTCAATTCTCACCAAAGGAAGCCCTAAAGCACGGTACACTTTGGCCTCAATTGTATAGCCCTTATCCGAATCCACAAAAAGGAGGGGACACCACTGACTAATACATTGCCACCTGAATTTTACACCCTTCTTGAAGAAATCCAGGCCATTGATTTTGTTTTAGTAGAGTTAAACCTTTATTTAGATACACACCCAAATGATTTTGAAACAATTAAGCAATTCAATGAAACCGCCCAAAAAAGCATGGAACTAAAAAATGCCTTCGAGCAGCAATTCGGACCACTAATGAATTTTGGACGTAGCTTCTCTAATTATCCTTGGAATTGGAATGATACACCTTGGCCATGGCAAGTGTGATGATCAACTTTAAGGAGGAATGTCGACTTTGTGGTATTACGAAAAAAAGCTTCAGTACCCAGTAAAGGTAAGCGAATGCAATCCAATGTTAGCAAGATATTTAGTCGAACAGTACGGGGGAGCGGATGGCGAATTAGCTGCTGCTCTTAGATATATGAATCAACGATATACTATTCCGGATAAGGTAGTCGGCCTATTAACAGATATTGCAACAGAAGAGCTGTCTCATTTAGAAATGATTGCTACGATGATTTATAAGCTAACAAAGGATGCGACGCCAGAGCAATTAAAGGAAGCCGGCCTCGGTCAGCATTATGTGGAGCATGACTCCGCTTTATTTTACACGAACGCTTCTGGGGTACCATTTACAGCCGCCTACATTCAAGCAAAGGGCGACCCGATTGCAGACCTGTACGAGGACATAGCCGCCGAGGAAAAAGCCCGTGCAACCTATCAATGGATTATTGATATGTCAGATGATGTGGATTTAAATGATAGCTTAAAATTTTTAAGAGAACGCGAAATCGTTCATTCTCTTCGATTTAGAGAGGCTGTGGAGATGCTAAAGGATGATAAAGATACTAGGAAGATTTTTTAATTATTAAATCGAATTTTTATTGATATGCTTGCTTTGTTGATAGTTTGGGGAGGTTTTTTGGTTGGGATGCTCTTTTGTTCGGATGGACGCTGCTTTTGTTCGGATAGCACGTGCTTTTGTGCGGTTAGCACACGCTTTTGTGCGGATGGACGCTGCTTTTGTTCGGATGGACTGCTCTTTTGTTCGGATGGAAACTGCTTTTGTGCGCATAGGCTACTCTTTTGTGCGGATGACCTGCTTTTGTTCAGATAGCACACGCTTTCGTGCGGATAGCACATGCTTTTGTTCGGATAGCACACGCTTTTGTTCGGATAGCTACTCCTTTCGTGCGGATAGCACATGCTTTTGTGCGGATGACCTGCTTTTGTTCAGATAGCACACGCTTTCGTGCGGATAGCACATGCTTTTGTTCGGATGGACGCTGCTTTTGTTCGGATAGCACATGCTTTTGTGCGGATAGCTACTCCTTTCGTGCGGATAGCACACGCTTTTGTTCGGATGGACACTGCTTTTGTTCGGATAGCACACGCTTTCGTGCGGATAGCACATGCTTTTGTTCGGATAGCTACTCCTTTCGTGCGGATAGCACACACTTTTGTTCAAATAACCCTCTCGTTTCACTTTGTAAAGTACGAACACGTGCCCACATAAGACTATAATTTTACCAGCTTATGGGCACGTGCAGTCAATTTGAGTGGTTTCTCAATATTTATCAGATGATGGAGGTGAATCTTCAAGCCGTTGTACAAAAAGTCCGTCTCCCTTTAACCATTCTGCGATAAAAATCCCTTCATAACTAACGATCCCTTTTTGTTTGAGCTGCTTTATTAGCCATTGCTCATTAAATCCTAAGTCTTTGATTTCATCCCATAAAACCTTACCATCTCGAATAATCGTCACTGGTACATATACTGGCTTATTCCCTAGATTAAAATCTTCCTGCGTTGTTTTTTGGTATTGTGATTTTTTCAAAATACTAATGGCACCATTCGGCTCTAAATAGCAATAGGCAACCTCTCTGACGGAAAACGTCTCACTCTGCCTTAATAAGCTTTGTAGTTGATTTATATTCATTCGGTTCTTCTTTAAAGCCTCCCGATCAATCACACCATCCTTTATTAGTGCAGAAGGTTTCCCCTCAAATAGTCCCCGAACGGGTAAAAATTTTTGTCCAAGATATTCTACAGAAAAAAGTAACACCCCCCACAGAATCATGGCGTAAATTATATATACTATATGAACCTTTTCATTATACAAGCCGTTACCAAGTAGCTCTCCTAACACAATTCCAGCTATAAATGTAAAGGGACTTATTTGATTGATAATCTTTCTCCCAACAAACTTAACAATCAAAAAGAGTAGAAAAAATCCAATGACTAATTCAATCGTTAGATGTAAAATATTCATTCCTTCCCTCCATGTTATTCTTCTATATTTATCACCAACCTTCCAGCAATTTAATACTAAGAAAATATAAAGTGCCTGTTTAGCCCCGACAGTTGCTTGCAGACCTGAATCGAAAGCAGCTTTCCTGTTTACGACTGAGTGGCTGGGCGATGGAGCTAGACACTGCCCGAACGGCACAGCCTTTTACTTTCTACAAAAAAACACGAGCGAAGAACCACTCGTGCTTTATATGTGAACTATCCTCTATATTTAAATGTTAAGCCTTTCAGGAAATTTCGTGCGAAGCGGTCGCCACATTCCTTGTAGTTTTTATGGCTTGGGTTTCGTAAAATCGCTCCAAGCTCGCCCTTCGAGACGGACACACCGCCTTCATATAATAGATCTAGCATATCCTCACTTGTTAATGCTAATGCAATTTTCACTTTCTTTAACAGCATATTGTTTGGACTTTCTTTTCCTGTTACAGGCATTGGTCCAGCCGTTTCACCATCTTTTGATTTTTGTGGTCCTCGTTTATACGTAATAAAACCATTTAAAAATGCCTCTAACATTTTATTATTAACCTTTTTGAAGTTCTCTGGTTCCTCCTCGTCCTCTTTTACCTTGATAAGCATGTCCATCACTTCTTCTTTTGTAAAATCCATACCACCAAGCTTAAAAATTTCTACCATATCTACATTTTTTATATCAAATGCATATCGTAATCGAATTAAAATATCGTTGTTTGTCATACATGAACCTCCTGAATTATTCAACATCATAAATGTGTGTCCTGCTTGTCCCATACAGTGTACCACGGGTTTCCTATGTAAATCATTAATAATGCTGATAGTTGAACAACTTCGACAGTTTATGAATTTCATTACTTTATTTAGCTCACAATAACAAATGGAGGTGAAAGAATATGGCGAAGAAAGGGAAAACAAGCTTTAAAAAAGATAAGAAAGAAAAGAAGAAAAAGAATCCCACAACAAATACTGTGGAAATTGCATTAGAAGCTACCTTTGCAGAACAGAAAAATACAACCCAACAAAAACAGCAAAACAAGCAGTAGACTCATGGAGGTGATGGGGTAATAATTGCCCCATCCTTTTATTACCGTTCAGCCCTTTGAAACTATTTTCCAATCCTTTCGTACATATAGTTACAAAGGGGGCCAAATAGGATGAATGATAAAGGTTGTTTAAAATGTGGAAGTCGAGATGCAGCACAAAAAGAGGTGGCAATGACAGGTACGGGCTTATCCAAAATGTTCGATATTCAGCACAATCAATTTATTGTCGTGTATTGCCAGAATTGTGGCTATTCTGAGTTTTATAACAAGAAATCTTCAGCAGGCTCGAACATATTAGATTTATTCTTTGGTTAATATTTCTCGTTAAAAAGAGGCAATCCAATACGGGAGTGGATTACCTCTTTCTCTATTACGCTATCATATTTTTCTTTTGCTTCATTCGAGCCCATAGAACGACTGGCACTAGAAGTAGGGCTAAATAAGTACCTATAAATCCTAGGTAGGCATAGCTTGAATAGGCTACTATGACGCCTGATAATAAGCTACCTGCTGAGCCACCAAGTGCAACCCAAACATCCACAGAGCCTTGCGTTTTAGCCCTTGTATGGATTGTCGTTGAGTCTATAATAATCGCTGTGCCACTAATCAAGCCGAAATTCCAGCCAAGTCCTAACAGCATAAGAGCAATTGTTAGCCAGAACAATGAATCGCCTGGTGCAAATGCTGCTAATAAGCCGGCAAGTGCTAACGTAACGCCTGAAGCGATTACGACGAATGTGCGACCCATCTTATCAACAAGTAAACCTGTTCCAAGAGAAGGTAGGTACATCGCTGCTACATGTAAGCCAATGACCATTCCAATTGCACTCATGCTACTTCCATGACCTTGCATATGAATAGGTGTCATTGTCATGATGGCAACCATAATCACATGAGAAAGTACTAGTACGAGAGCTCCTACAAAAATACCAATCTTGTTCAGTTTATTTTGCTCAGCAAACACTGTCTTCGATGTTTGCTGCTGAATCTTTTGTTGCCTATCTGCAATCGCCTTGGCCACTAGTAATGGATCTGGACGCAGGTAAAAGAACAATGTAAGACCTGCCAATATATAAGCTACCGCCGCTAGCATAAACGGGCCTGTTAATGCTGGCATATTGATAGCAGTCGCCACTTTCCCCATTGGCGTAACTAGATTTGGACCTGCAACTGCACCAAGGGTTGTAGCAACCATTGCAATACTTGTCGCCGTTGCACGCTGCTTTTCACTCGCCAAATCCGTCCCTGCATAGCGGGCTTGTAAATTGGTTGAAGTACCTGCTCCATAAATAAATAACGCAATAAATAATAGCGCGATGCTATTTATATTAGCAGCAAGGATAACACCTAATGCACCGATCCCACCAGCAATAAAGCCAAATGATAAACCGTATCTTCTTCCAAAGCGTTGTGACACCCGGCCTACAATAAATGCAGCTAGAGCCGAACCTAATGTAAATAGAGCAGAGGGTAAGCCGGCAACACTTTCTGTTCCTAGCATATCCTTCGCTAGTAGGGCACCTACCGTTATCCCTGCTGCAAGCCCTGCTCCACCAAACATTTGGGACATCAAAACAATGATTAAAGTGCGTTTATATAGCTTTTGCTGTTCCTCGGTTGAGCTTACATATTTATCGAATTCAGCCGAACTGTTTTTCATCATAAAATCGCCCCCTATCTTATACCCGAAAAGGTATTAGAATGGCTATACTCGATGGTGGTCAGCACGCCATGTTTTGATCGCCTGTTTAATTTCATCCGGCGATAAATTTTCTGCTGCTGCTTTCTCTACTAGCCCTACATACTCTTCATCAGATGAGAAGCGTAAAGCGATTAGTTGCTTTGTTGTAATGCTACTATCTATACGTTTATTTGTTAACATATAATATCGCAATTGCTCTTCTGTTCGAATTAAACGGTCTTGTAGAGTTAATGCATAAATACGAGCTAGCATTCCGGGAATAATTGCCAGTATTACTACTCCCAATAATAATAGTAATGATACCGAAAATGTACCATTTATAACACGGTAAATTATGTACACAACCGTTGAGACAAGCATAGTAAAACTTAATGGTAACCATACAAAATGCTGTAATGGCTGATATCGTGTATGGTTTGTTGCTGATTGCCTTTTCATTTCTTCACCTCCATATACCTTTATGGGTATTATATATATTTTGATGTAAAGAAGCGATTATTTTGTTTTGCCCTCTCTATTCTCAGTTTATAGCATCCCGGCTCTTAATATAAGTTCATAACTTTTAGCACTAGGGAAAAATTCTTTCAAACTCCCTACACAATTGTCCATTCTATGTAAAAATCTAAGAATATAATAGCTTCAATAATAAAATGAAAGGTTGTGCACTCTTGAAGCCTAGCGTTAACCCTGCCGATCCTGCGTCTATTCCAAAGTTTGTTGATAAGCTGCCTAAACCCTCTAAGGCTAAACCAACGCCGAACAAGGATTATCCCCATAATTCCTATTATGAAATAGAAATGCACGCAGCATATCATCGTTTTCATCGCTATTTTCCACTTACAAAGGTTTGGGGCTATGACGGGTTAGTTCCCGGCCCTACGATTGAAGCAACAAAGGATAAGTCTACCTATGTAAAATATATTAATAATCTACCAGATAAGCACTTTTTGCCGATAGATCATACATTACACAGTTCTGTAAATTCAAAAGAAGTTCGAACAGTCGTCCATCTCCATGGTGCTCATGTGGATTGGGAAAGTGATGGCCACCCTGAAGCATGGTATACAAAAAATTATGAAATGACAGGACCAAAATTTAGAAGAGAAGTCCATCATTATACTAACCATCAACCAAGTGCTACGCTATGGTACCATGACCATGCCATGTCACTAACACGCTTAAATGTATACTCAGGTCTAGCCGGATTTTATTTGCTAAGAGACTCTCTCGAAAAAAGACTCGAGCTACCTAGTGGCGAGTATGAAATGCCTTTAATGATACAGGATAAATCATTTAATGAGGATGGGTCGATGTTCTATCCCGATTCTCCTCCATTCCCAGTACCAGTGCATCCGTCCATCACACCAGGATTTGTTGGCAATACGATAATGGTCAACGGAAAAGTATGGCCATATATGCGCGTTGAGCCAAGAAAATATCGATTTAGAGTACTTAATGCTTCCAATCGAAGAGGCTACAAATTAGAGCTTTCCAATAATGAATCATTTATACAGATTGGGACAGATGGCGGCTTACTTTCTAATCGTGCAGATGTTACTTCAATCGGTCTACTGCCAGCTGAAAGGGTAGACATTGTTATCGATTTTTCCAAGCATAAAGGGGAGAAGATTACGTTACTAAACACGGATCAAGAGTTTCCAGGGGAGCATACAGGTGTCATCATGCAATTCCTAGTAGATCTTTCGTTAAAAGGCTGTGACAGTCGGGATATACCTGAAGAGCTTCAGCCGGAAATGGAGCTGCACGAGCATCATGCTCATATTTCAAGAAACTTACCATTATCGTTTTCGCAGGATCAATACGGAAGGCCGATGCTCCTATTAAATGATCGGATGTATCATGATCCTGCTACTGAAAAGCCTGCTGTAGACAGTATCGAAACATGGAACTTCATAAACCTTACACCTTTTGTTCATCCAATTCATGTACATCTAGTGCAATTCAAAATTTTGGAGCGAAGACCTTTTGATGTGGAGCTCTATCAAACTGAGGGAGTTCTGAAATTTACCGGGGACCCTGTAGAGCCGAATGACTATGAACGTGGCTGGAAGGACGTCGTAAGAGCAGAGGGCGGCATGGTGACGAAAATCATTATGCACTGGAAGGAGTTCAAGGGCAATTACATTTGGCACTGTCACTTCTTAGAGCATGAGGACCACGACATGATGCGGCCTATAACTGTCATCAAGGACGTTCATCCAGTTCAAATGCCACATGCTAGCGAACCACACGAGCCTGATAGGGAATCTAACTAGGCTTTACAGCAGAGACGATACTAAAACAATCCTTGAAATCAATCCTATCAGGCCGCTCTCAGAATGGGCACGTATGCTTGTAGACAGCATTCAACCCCAATTATATTCGCTAACAATTCACCCATCAAGATAAGGGGGCAGTCTAGTTTAGACTATACCCCTTACTGCTTTTATCGAAGATTTAGTGCGTAAGTTGGAATTTGTCCGCGCGCTTTTTCAATAATATTCATCACTGCTTTTTCTCGAATTTCTCGATACGCATCCTCAGAGTACCATGCTGCATGCGGAGACAAAACGACATTTGGTAAATTTCGAAGTGGATGCTGTACAGGCAGGGGTTCCTCCTCTGTCACATCTAAAAATGCGCCAGCGAGCTGACCAGTCTTTAGAGCTGCAATCATCGCCTGCTCATCAATAATTGGACCTCGAGCCGTATTAATAATATACGGCTTCTTTCCCGCAAGCTCAAACTCTGCCCTTCCAAGTAAATGGCGCGTCGACTGGATAAGTGGCACGTGCACAGAAATGAAATCGCTTTGCTGCATAATTTCTTCAACCGTAGCCTTAATTACGCCATCCCCGCGCATTTGCTCTGCCTCGACAAATGGATCATAGGCAATCACCTGATAACCTATTGCCACAAGTTTTTCTGCTAGCCGCTTCGGAATTTTACCATAGCCTAATAAACCAACAACCGCTTTAGATGCACGGAGAGGCCGTTTAACACTTTTAAAATCCCAGCCTCCATCCATCGTATGAAAATTGTATTCAAATAATCGGCGGGCTCCTGCTAAAATTCCTGCTAGCGCATGGTCAGATACTTCATCTACACAATAATCATTTACATTCGCTACCTGAACTCCAATCTCTGTTGCAGCGTCAACATCAATCATATTCACACCAATCCCGTAGCGAGAAACGAGCTGAAGATTTGGTGCACCTTCCAAAATTTCTCTGTCAATATTTCCATAAAGTACGAGCAATGCATCTGAACTCTTAGCTGCCTCGATGATTTTCTCCTTCTCCTTTGACTGCAACACAATGCATTCAATATTCGCTTCTGCAAACATCTTTTTCTCCAACTCAATATCTTCCCACTCATAATCAACAATTGTCACTTTAAACATTGTCCGTCCCTCCTACATAAATGCTAAAGCAAACCACGGGATGTATGTAATGACAAGCAATACAATCACTAACGCCACGAATCCCGGTATAATAGATTTGCTAATCTGTACGACCTTAATTTCTGAAACGCTTGATGCTACAAATAAGTTTAATCCTAATGGTGGTGTAATGAATCCTAAGCTTAAATTCACAATCATAATTATGCCGAAATGTACAGGGTCAATACCCATCTGTGTGCTAAGCGGCAATAATATTGGCGTCAAAATTATGACAGCCGCAATCGTTTCCATAAACGTCCCCACAATGAGTAAAAGAACATTGACGAGCAACAGGAACACCCACGGATTTTCTGTTAGTGATAGCATCGTCGTCGCAACATTGTTTGGAATTTGCTCTAATGTTAAAATACGTCCGAATACTGCAGCAGCCGCTACAATTACCATAATTGAACCTGTCGATAATGCCGAATCATAAAATAAGGCAATCGTATCCCTCCAATTGAGCTCACGATATATAAAGAAGCTGAGCACTAAGCCATACACAACAGCAATTACAGCAGCTTCTGTTGGTGTGAAAATCCCACCGTAAATTCCACCTAATATAACGATTGGCATCAAAAGTGCGCCCTTCCCGCGATTAATATGATGTAGACGACCCTTCCACGTAACGCGAGGATCTGGTGTATATTTTTCCTTTTCGGCATGGATATACACCCATATCATTAAAGCACCACCCATTATAAATCCTGGTATTATTCCAGCTTTAAAAAGCTCACCAATAGATGTTCCAGAGGAGACTCCATAAATCACGAGTGGAATACTTGGCGGAATCACGATACCAATCGTTCCCGAGGCTGCGATTAATGCTGTCGCAAAGGTTTTCTTATATCCGCGCTTCACCATTTCCGGAATCATAATCGAGCCAATTGCGGCAACCGTAGCAGGACCAGAACCTGAAATGGCTGAGAAGAACATCGCCGTTAATACCGCAGCAATCGCAAAGCCTCCACGATAATGTCCAACAAAGGAGTTGGCAATGTTTAACAACCTCTCCGAAACGCCACCTCTTCCCATCAGCACTCCCGCCAAAATAAAGAATGGAATTGCCATAAGAGGGAAAGAGTCATTTGAGGTTACTAGCACCTGCGTTAAAATACTAAATGGAATTTCTACATCTGTTAAAATAATCGTTCCAAGGCTCGCTAATAGTAGCGCAAAGCCGACGGGAATTGATAAAAGTAAAAACACGATTAACAATCCAAATAATACAATTGTTGGTGAAATCATACGATATCCACCCCACTTTTCTGCGATGGGTCCTTAACATAAAGCAAAATCGACACATGTATTAATCGTAGGAAGGCGAGTAAAAAACCGACTGGTAACGATAAATACACCATCCACATCGGAATTTGTAGAGTCGAGGATTTTTGAGAAAATTGCTGTAAAGATTCGACTAAATCCCAGCCCTGAATAAATAAAAATAAGGATAAAACCATTAAAATAATATAACTAAGTTGTAAAATAACTTTTTGAAGAGTACGAGGTAATGCATCGAGTAATACATCAATGCTAATATGCTTTTTATCCACGAAGGCAATGCCAATGGATAAAAAGATGAGCCAAATAAACAAATAGCGCGATGCTTCCTCTGTCCATCCAAGTGAATCACTCAAGACATATCTTGTAAATACTTGAACAAAAATTAACACTACCATAATTGCCATCATAAGCGTAATCAGTGCGCGCTCTATATTGTTTAACAGTTTGAGTGCCTGCTTCATCCTGTCATCCCCTTTTTAAGAAAGCGGTAGCCAACGATTGACTACCGCAAAAGATTACTTTATTGCTTCCATTAATTTCTCGTAAATCTCTTCGCCCGCTAATTTACTGATTTCTGGATAAACAACCTTCATTGCTTCCTGGAATCGTGCTTTTTCATCTACTGAAAGCTCGTAATATTTCATACCGCCATCTTCTAAAAGCTTTAACGATTTTGCTTCATCGTCCGCAGATAATTGGCGATTTACTTCCTTCGTTTCATTAACTGCCTCTTCTACCACTTTTTGTAAATCGGCTGGTAGGGAGTCAAAGAACTCCTTGTTCATTAATACTGGCCATGGTGAGTAGAGGTGACCAGATAATGTTAAGTATTTTTGAACCTCTTGAAATTTTTGAGCATACATTAGTGCAAGCGGAGACTCTGCCCCGTCTACTGTCCCCTGCTGTAAAGCAGAATATAATTCTGTAAACGCGATTGGTGTAGCATTTGCCCCTGTTGCATTCCACATGCTAATTTGCTGCTGGCTTTCTAATGTACGAAATTTCAAGCCTTTCATATCCTCTAGCTTTTTCACTGGCTTTTTGTCATTCATAATGTGACGGAAGCCGTTTTCCCAATAACCTAACCCTTTAATACCAACAGATTCTAAATCCGTTAATACTTGCTGACCAACATCTCCATCTAACACAGCATGTGCCATGCTTGCATCCTTAAATAGGAATGGCAAATCCCATAAGAACATACTTGGAGAGAAGGCTGTTACAACGGAGCTCGAAGGAGCAGCCATCGTTAAGTTGCCAATTTGAAGCGCTTCAATCATTTCGCGCTCTCCACCAACTTGACCGTTTGGATAAATCTCTACTTTAATTTGACCGTCTGATTTTTCCTCCACAAGTTCTTTAAACTTTTCAAATGTCGCTTGTGCAAAATGCTCTTCAGATGCAGCGTGACCTGCTTTAATCACATAAGTCTTCTTATCGTCATCTGTACCTTTATCTTTTTCAGAGGCATCACCCTCATCTGAATTTCCACATGCCGCTAAAAGTAGCACCAGCATCATTGCTCCGATTAAAGTACCCCATTTCTTCCCTTTGATCATGATTAAACTCCCCCTATGCATTTTGTTTTGCTAGCTCTTGTGCCACTCCAATAATCCAATCCTCTTGACCACCGACTGCATTCATCTCTGAAATTTTTAGTAAAATATCTCGTGCATCGACCCCGTATTCCTTCCCAGCCCGCTCTGCGAATAATAGGAAGCTTGAGTAAACACCTGTATAACCGAGCATCAAACTTAATCGGTCGATTTGAACAGGTCTTGTCATCATCGGCTTCATCAAGTAATCTGCTGCATCCATCACCTTGTAAAGATTTACTGAATGGTCGATGTTAAGCCGATTCATCACAGCGACTAATTGCTCCAGCGCAGCATTTCCCGCACCTGCACCCATTCCAGCTAGGCTTGCATCAATTCGGTCTGCCCCCTCCTCAATCGCTATGATGGAGTTAGCAATACCGAGCGATAAATTATTATGTGCGTGGAATCCAATTTTCGCAGATGTTAAATGGTTTTTGAATAGACTTACGCGACTGCGCACATCATCCATTGTGAGAGCACCTGCAGAATCCACAACATAAATCGTCTCTGCACCGTAGGACTCCATTTTTTTCGCTTCTTCTAGTAGATTTTCTGCTGTTGTACGATGGGACATCATTAAGAAGCCGACCGTATCCATTCCAAGGCGAACACCTGCCTTAATATGTTGCTCCGATACATCTGCCTCAGTACAGTGAGTCGCAACACGTACCGTCTGTGCCCCAAGTTGATGTGCGTTTTCCAAATGCTCAATCGTCCCAATCCCAGGAACAAGTAAAACACCAACCTTCGCATTTTTGGTATTTTCCACAGCTGTGCGGATAATATCATCCTCGCTTTCCTTTGAAAAGCCATATTGAATCGAGCTACCGCCCAACCCATCACCATGTGTTGCCTCAATAATATCTACTCCTGCCTCATCGAGAACTTTCGTTAATTCGGCGATTTGTTCCTTGCTATATTGATGAGAAATGGCGTGCATTCCATCACGTAACGTCACGTCATTAACAACTATTTTTTTCGACATTTACTCTCCTCCCTTATTCAGACTTGCTGCCATTACCTCTGCTGTTTTCACAGCTGCAGCGGTAATAATATCTAAATTCCCTGCATACACGGGAAGGAAGTCTCCCATGCCCTCCACTTCGATTTGGACAGTTATTACATCATCCTTCATCACAGGTTGTGACTTATAGCGATAGCCCGGTACATACCTTTTAAGTGTTTGCACCATTTCATCTAAGGACTTTTGAATATCTGAATATATAATTTCTGAACATTCCGAAATTTTTACATAAATTGTATTTCGCATTAAAATCGGCGGGTCAGCTGGGTTTAATACAATAATTGTTTTTGACTCCTTCGCTCCTCCAACCTCACGCAATGCCTTGGCAGTTGTTACAGTAAACTCATCGATGTTTTGGCGCGTTCCGGGTCCTGCACTTTTACTCGACACCGAAGAAACAATTTCAGCATATTCGACATCGACTACTCGCGAAATGGCGTTTACAATCGGAACCGTTGCCTGCCCGCCGCAAGTTACCATATTGACATTGTCTACTTCACCATTAGCTAATAGATCTAGACCAACTGCTGGAATCATAAACGGCCCGACTGCTGCAGGAGTTAAGTCAACTACTTTCTTTCCCCATTCCTTATAAAGAGGTGCATTTGCTAAATGGGCCTTAGCAGAAGTTGCCTCAAAAATGATAGCGATTTCATTTTTAAGCTCATCAAGCCCCTTCACACCATTTGATACTGTTTGTAAGCCATTCTCCTTCGCGAGAGCTAGTCCTTTAGATTGCTCATCAATTCCAACCATAACAGCTGGCTCAAGCAGCTCACTTCTTTGAAGCTTATACATTAAGTCCGTTCCGATATTTCCAGAACCTACAATAGCGCATTTAATTTTATTACCCATTATGATCTTCATTCCTCCTCATTTTGTAAGCGGAAAACCGCATCTCGATAATATTGTGAGGCACTGTTTAAATGCTCCTCTAAATACGCACTTGCCTCCTCATACTTCTCATTGCGAATTGCAACAATGATAGCATCATGCTGATCAATGATATCATCACGTCTTTCATGAGATGCTGTTGTCGTTACCTCAATAAGTGTAAGGAGTAAATCCTTCAATGCGAGCCAGGACTGAATCAATGTTTTATTCTTCGATAACTTGACTAGTAGGAAGTGAAAATTAATATCAGCCTCGCGGTACGCATCTGAATCGTCTCTTTGGTTATTCATTTCATCGACATAGGCTTGTAGCTCCTCTAGCTCCTCTACTGCTACACCGTTCGAAAGCGCCTGAATAGCAAACTTTTCCAATAAGATTCGTACATCATATAAATTTTTTACATACTGAATATCAAACTTTGAAACTAAGGTTCTTCCATTTAGAGCACGCGTAACAAGTCCTTCAATTTCAAGTTTCGTAATAGCTTCGCGAATCGGACCTCGGCTAATATTGAACTCCTCAGCAAGCTTGTTTTCTTTAATATGCTCACCCTCTTTGAACTCCAACAGCATAATTCTTTTTCTAATAATCGTTTCAATATGCTCACTTAAATTACGTTTAATGTTTTTCATCGCAATCGTTCCTTTTTGAAGTGTTAACAGTTAACTATTTACACTTTATTAAATTTCTAAATTTCTGTCAACAGTTTTTTCTAGCTTAAGAGGTTTTATTCTCTTCTGTTACATTTTTTCTTACATTTTACATACACCCGATTTCTGTAACCAAACCATTCCTCACAATTTTACTTATATAATAAACACTCACAGTTACCAGATACTATCTCACAATAATTTTATTCGAGCTACTTTTGCTAAAAAACCACACAAAAAAAGCTCATAGAATTTACTCTTATCCTATGAGCTTTATATTTACTGTGATATTTTAGTAAATAGATAGACTGTTAGAAATGGTTCTTCTCTTTTAATACAGTGCTTATTTTGAGGGCTCTTTTTTAATAGAAAGTATCTTAATCATTTTTACTTCTGCTACCAAAACAGATGGTTTTACTCTTAAAATTTCCACACAGATTTAGAGGTTTACCCATGCTTATATCTTGAAATATTACAAACTACCTCTCAACCAAATAAACGAACATCTTCCTCCTTGCATACAGGTAA
Source organism: Lysinibacillus sp. 54212 (assembly GCF_036662795.1). Taxonomy (NCBI): domain Bacteria; kingdom Bacillati; phylum Bacillota; class Bacilli; order Caryophanales; family Bacillaceae; genus Lysinibacillus; species Lysinibacillus sp. 54212. The sequence continues at coordinate 100,582 of NZ_JBAFWZ010000002.1, read as the reverse complement.
AAGCTAATTTGGATGATGTGGTAAAAACCTGCAATGATAAAGAATTGTAGGAGGAGCTCTGGGTTTTCTTTAATACCGCCGATATCATTGGCCATTGCCACAATATATAGGAGAGCTAGGCCTGTACCGATAAATGTAGGGACAAAGAAAATGGCTGCAACCTCCTGCGAAATCATACGTTTTACTTCCTTGGAGGTAACACCGACATTATATAGCTTTTTATATTTCGTCTTTTCCTTGTCAATCTCGGAAAATAAATTTAAGTATAATAAAATAAAGGCGCCGAAAAAGAAAATAATGCTTAGGAAAGACATGATAAAGAATAGCATACCATTGGAGCTTCTATTGCGATTAGTATCGCCTACCTTCGAGCCAACTTGAAACAAATTCTCTTCTGTCGTAAACTCTACCCGGGCATCTGCAATAGGAGGAGTTGATTTATTGAAGTTCATAAAACGATTTTCTAAATCCTTCACCGCCGTAGCAGACTCTTCCCAATCCGCTACATTCATTAAATGGATATTCGCTTCAAAACCTATAACATACTTTTTCAAAAATTCAACTTCATCCTCGCTTACAACGATAAAATCATGTAAGCCAAGCTGATAATTCATCGTCCTTTCTACAACGAATTCCTTTCTTTCGAAGGCGATTTCCCCATCCTTCGTAGGAAAAATAAGCTCATCCTCATAAGCATCCCGATCCCCCATAAATTCCTGCTGTACATTCACATAATAAACGAATTCACGACCTTGTAATTTTACATCTTGAGAGGTTAATTCTTTAAAACTCTCTGGGGAAATAATGTGATATTCCTTGTACAAATTATCATACGTTTTTTCATAATAGGAATAAATCGGTATCTCCACACGCTGTTGAATAGGATTGTCTTCAAAGATGGAATACAGTTCATCTTCAGGCAAATTATTTTTCGTTTCTGTCTGGATATACGCTAGGTCAAAGGGATTGTTAGCCATCACTTCCCTTTCCTCTAATATATAGGTAGACAAAATGATTGTGCCATACAGGATGGTGATCATAATCATAACTGTTACGAGCATTAGGATTGATGTAAGCCTTTTAAACTTGTATTGTATGCTCGATAGGAATAACAATCCTCGATAATAAAACGCGCTATCCTTCTTCGCCACTTCAATAAAGAAGCTAGTAAATTGCGAAAGACATAGGTATAATCCGACAAAGGTGACAATTGCCCATAAAAGCAAATAAATACCACCATCAATAGCATTCAATCCATATGTCATATAAAGCCCACCAACAGAGCCAACAATCATCGCAAGCCCAATACCACCTAGCATTGGACTTTTAAATTTTATCGTCTCTGCCACTTTATCGCTTTTTAAGCTTTGAATAAGATTATCTTTTAAAATTAAATATAGAGATTTTCCCACTACAAAGGTTTGAATAATGCCATAAGTAATAATTGCATAGAAAAACATCCGACTGTTTAAATGAAAGGAAATATCATGCATGCCCACACTATTCATTAATAGCAGGAAAAACAATCTAGAAAAAATCATGCCGGCAACGATTCCAGTCGCCATAGAAAATATAGAGATGATCAAGTTTTCTAAAACTACTAATCTACCGATATCACGATTGGTCATGCCTAGAGTCATGAATAGACCAAATTCACTTTTTCTTCTTTTAATAAAAATATGGTGTGCATAATTAATAAAAAAAACGGTAAATACAATGAGGGCAGCAGCTGGAACCCCTAGTACAGATTGGATAGATTCTGACTGCTTTACTTCCTCCACATGCTCATTAAAATATACAGTTGCAAACATAAAGAAAAATAGTACGGCAAAGGAGTTACATAAAAAGTAGAGGATATATTTTTTATAATGCACCTTTGCCATTTTCCACACAATCTCATTAAATGTCATAGGTTCTTCCCCCTAAGACTGCTAGGTTATCAAGGATGCTATTAAAAAACTCTTTCCTCGTTCCCTTTTTGACAATTTCCGAATGAACGAGTCCATCTTTAATAAAAATGACCTTTTGACAATAGCTCGCTGCAAAAACATCGTGTGTAACAAGAAGAACGGTCGTATTCAGCTCCCCCACAATTTTTTCAAAGCATTCCATAATAGTCTCGGAGGATTTCGAGTCTAAATTTCCTGTCGGTTCATCGGCAAAAATTATTTGAGGGTCATTCACTAAGGCTCTACTGACAGCCGTACGCTGCCCTTGCCCACCTGAAATGTTATAAGGGTACTTATTTTGGATATCTTCAATTCCAAAAAGCTCTGTTAAGCTTTGCACTTTCCTATCCATTTCTGCCGCGCTTTTCTTTTCTAATATCATAGGTAGGATGATATTTTCCTTGACGGTTAAGCTATCTAATAGATTAAACTCCTGAAACACATACCCTAACTGCTGACGGCGAAACAGGGCTAGATCATCCACACGCATATTACTTATATCTTTCCCTTCGATGATTACTTCACCAGAGGTTGGTGAATCGATTCCGCTGAGGATGTTCAGTAGGGTGGTCTTCCCACTTCCAGACGGTCCCATAATGGCAACAAATTCACCTTTTTTAACTGAGAAGCTTATACCACCAAGTGCAGTCGTAGAGCCATCTTCATTAGATTCTCCGTAAATTTTCACAATATGTTTTGCATCTATAATCACGATTGCTGTTCCTCCTTTTTGGAAAGGATTTTATTTCATTGTAATGTACCTATTGGAATGATAGAATTTGAAACACTAAAAAAACCTTACATTTTCGTAAGGTTCTAGCTAACCTCTATTAAAACAGTTTATTACTTCCCGCAAGCCAACGAATTGTAACCGTAGTACCCCTCTCTAGTTCGGATTGAACTGTAATTTGTTGCCCAAGCTTATCCGCAATTTTTTTACTAATATATAGTCCAATTCCTGTAGAATTCGTTACTTTTCTACCGTTTTCCCCTGTAAAAAATGGCTGAAATACTCTATCTAAATCATAGGATGGGATGCCAACACCTTCATCGATAATCGCCAAAGTGACATACCTCTCCTGCTTTTCGATTTTGAAAAGTAGGCGCTTGCTTCCCTTTTTCGTACTAGAGTATTTAATCGCATTCGAAATAATTTGGTCTATCAATATTTCATTCCATTTTTCATCTGTCACAACGAAAGCTTGCTCCGTATTACATTCAACCATCGGAAATATCGATTGAGAGATACATTCTCTTTTTCGTTCATTAATGATTTTTCTCAATGTCGATAGAACGTCAACTGCCTTTATTTCTAAATCGTTTTCGAAGCTCTCCATTCTCACCATCGTTAATGCTTGCTCGATGGATGTATAGATACGGGCGTTTTCTCGCCGAATTTTTTCTATAGTTGGAGACTGATCGCTATTCATTATTAGTTCTATAACAGAAACAGGCGTTTTTAAAAAATGCAGCCAATGTGATAAAAAATAAAGGCTTTCCTCCTTTTGCTCCTTCATCTTATTGTATTTTCGCGTATGTTCACTTATCTTTTGCTGTAGCAGCTGGTACAATGCCTTTTGTTCTTCTGTATTGGGCTTCAGTTCGGCATATTCCCCCCTCAACATCAGCTGTATCGCTTTGTTCCCCTGATAATAGTTAAGCCCATCGATCATCAAATAAACCGTTAATAAAAAAATCCCGATCGAAAATGGATAAAGAATTTCGGTATTGGCTCGTTCATTCAGATGAAAGAAGGCGATAATGCAGCTCATATTGAATAAATAAAATAGGATGAGTAGGGATCTGTCCTTTATAAAGCTAAGGAAAAGTTGTTTTCTCATCACTCTACCCTCATGGAAATAGGATATTGAAACATGTACCCTACCCCTCTTTTACTCCTAATTGCATCCTCAAAGCCAAGCTGAGCTAGTATATTTTTAATTCTCGTTATATTTACAGTTAATGTATTATCTTCAACAAACGTATGTGAATCCCACACTTCTTCGATAAGCTCCTCTCTCGAAACGAACGTATCATTATTTTCTAATAGCTTCTTCAGTAATTTGTATTCGTTTTTCGTAAGATCAATCCTTCTTTCTCGGAAGGTTAATGTGAGCGTATTTCCATCCATAGATAGCTCACCCACATTTGTATGTATTCTTTCCTTTGGGGCATATTCTCCATAGGCTCTTCGAACAGCTGCCTTTACCTTCGATATTAAAATATCAAATGTAAATGGTTTAGATATATAATCATCTGCCCCTAACTCAATTGCCATAATTTGATCAAGCTCTGTATTTCGAGCAGAAATAATTAAGATTGGGATATGGGATTCCTTGCGTATAGCCCGACAAACATAATAGCCGTCAAAATAAGGCAAATTAATATCTAATAGGACTAAATCGGGTTGTATTTTTTTAAATGTCTCTTCTATATTTAAAAAGCTTTCGGGTTGAAAAACTTGATACCCGAAGCGCTCCAAATGCTCCTGGATCAACAAGCTTAATTGTGTATCATCTTCAATTAGCATCAGTTTGTACATAGCCTACTCTCCCTCCTGATGTAGCAGCTACTTCTTATACGTTGACTATTCATTTAACAGACATGTCATTATCGTATCACCAAAGCTTCGAACATCCGCTAAATAATCAAAGCCATCAGGAGAACCAAAGCTGTTAAATGCACGTACTGCCACAAGATTATGCTGGGGAACAACAAGAAGTGTAACGCCTGTATAGCCTAGGATCTGAAAGGAGCCTTTCGGTACTAGCTCACCAATTTCAGACTTTCCTGCTGGAGAATCTTTTACGAACCATAAGTAACCGTTTTGTGGTAGCTCTTTATCAACTAGATTTGGGCTTTGAACGGAGATAACACTATCTATCATCTTTTTGGAGATTATCTGTTCTCCATTGATATTTCCTTTTTTCAAATGTAAGTACCCCCATTTCGCCAAATCTCTCGGCGATACATACATATTCATTTTGTCGCCTTCGATACTGCTACTCTTACACCAGTTTGTATCGTTAGGACTTCTTATTACATCTACAAGTTTTTCATTAGCTTCTCCGTACCATCCAGTTTCCATTAAGCTCAGTGGCTTAAAAACTCCATTCGTAACAATCTCAGCTACGGATTTACCTGTTGTGATTTTCACCATTTTTGTTAGCATATCAATGCCAATACCACGGTACGCCCATTTCTCACCAGCGGGAAACTCTCGATAGATCGACCCGTTACTTTCCCTTAAACCATGTGTATGAGTTAATAAATGCCTTATTGTTGTTCCTTCTAATATCGAACTCTTATTAGGGAGATAACTCGTTATAGGGTCATCTATTGAGCCAATACAACCTTCATTTACTGCATATGCAACTGCTAATCCTATGTAGCTTTTTCGAACTGATGCTACATGAAACTGAGTGTCCTCCTGAATCTGTCGTGAGTTCGGTTCTTCGGAATGCCTACCCCAATATTGTTCAGTAACAATCTTATCGTTATGAATAATAAAAATTGCTGCTCCTGAGCAATCCACCTGTTGAGAGGTTTTTCTTACATTAAATACGGCTAAATCGAATCGTTTGCTTGTCTCTTTATTCTTATTTATCATTCTACTACTTCCTTTGTTCCATGATTATTACTATATTCTACAAACTCCCCTGTAAATCCTCGCTTAAAGAAGCCTACAAAAAAAACGAATTCCACTAATAGGAATCCGCTCTAATAATTTATATATCAATCTCCAACATTTTTTCAGCTATCCTCTCGACTCTGCCATCTATATCTGTCCCGTCAAACCTCGAAAGCTTTATTTCACTCACGATTTTTCCATCATGCATAAACATAATACGGTCAGTACGTGCCGCAACCTTCGCATCATGAGTGACAAGCATAATAGCAGTACCTTCTGAGTTGATTTCAGAAAATAGGTCCATTATCTCCTGAGCAGATTTGGAATTGAGTGCACCGGTAGGCTCATCACCGAATATGATTTTTGGATTATTCATAAGTGCTCGACAAATACCTGCACGCTGAAGCTGACCTCCGGAAACCTGTGTAATGTCGCGCTCTGCTAGGTCGCTAATTCCTACTCTTTTCATAAGTGCTCGAGCTTTCGTCATAATATTTTCAGTATTTTTTCTATTAGTGTGCATCGCTGGAAGAATAATGTTATCAAGAATATTCAGGTTTTTCAGCATAGTCGGCTGCTGAAAGACAAAGCCCATTTTTGATCTACGTATATCTGAAACATTCTCTTCGTTAATCGTTGATAAATCTGTGTTATCAAAGATTACCTTTCCGCTATTAATACCATCTGTTCCACTTAAAGCAAACATCAGTGTTGATTTTCCAGACCCTGATGGCCCCATTACCGAAACAAACTCTCCTTCGTCTATTTCTACGGATACTCCGTCGAGAACATTACGCATTTCATTGCCCTCACCGAAAGACTTTACTATCTGTTCACCGATAACAATTTTATTCATATGCCTACCCCTTTATATTTTCCGAAATTTTTATTCGTCCCGCACCCGAAATACCAATTAGTGTTGCGATAAGTACCGTGAACATCATTAACAATGGAACAAGCAGGTACGCTTTAAGTGCATTGATTTCAAATTTAAACGATGACGCTCCAAATGAGGAAATAGCTGAACGAGCAAGTATCTCTCCTAGGGTGTTTGCAAGAATAGTACCAAGTATAATCCCGAGTATTAGAACATATATCGACCGTGCAACGTACTGAATCTTAATGTCAGCGTTAGTAAAGCCTATTGTCTTCATTACTGCTATAGAATATCTATCCTTTGAGACAAGAAGTTTCATAAATAACAATGTAACGAGTAGCGTTATACTAAGCGCGATGGCAACAGCAGCATTAGAGACTATCTTGACCGAGCTAATTGTCGAGCCAAATGTCTGCATAACATATTCATCAACATCCGAGACTTTAGCAAATTTGAAACTGCTCGTATAATCCGTAACCACGTTTTTCATTAGACTTTTATCTGAAACTTCAGCACAGATTATGCTCCAAACTATGTCTGACGAATTGTCTATAAAACTAGCCTTTGCAGTTTTTCCACCATTCGTAATATCCGAATATATTCCGCTTACTTCTAACTCTTTCTCCTTCCCCTCAAATACTAGTGTGATGCCATCCCCGACCTTTTTGTTCATTTCATCAGCATTCATAGTCGAAAGTGCGATTTCATTTTCTGTGTCTGGTGCTTTACCGTCAGAATATTCGATAGGAAATGCCAAATGGTCTCCGAGTTCAATTTTGATATTTTCCTCAGACCCTTCTTCCATTTTTACTTTGAAGACTTTTGTTGTGAGAATGGCATAATTTGAAATGGTTGGATCGCTGCTCATTTTCTTTGAAATAGTAGCAGCTTTATCGGCAATATTGTCCGTTTGCTGAATATCGATCCGCATATCGTAGTTACCAATCCCCATGTATCCAATAAAGCTTTTGGATGAAATCGTGTTAGACAGATTCTGCGGAACAATAATAATAAATGACGATATCACCAGTACAGCAAGCATCGTGGCGTACAGTCTTTTCCTTGTGAGAACATCTTTCATACCGAGAAAAACATTTGTATTAAGTAGCCTATTTTTGCTTAAGACAAACCGTTTTGCTCCTGCACTATTATCCTGTGAAATGCCAAAGCGTATTGCTTCCGCAGCAGATATTTTACGAAAACGTTTTAACACTCTATTTACATAGATAAGAATTAAAAGTAATAGAAGGAATATGCCCAAGATTCCTAAAGCCGTAGCAATAGAGGAATTATCGCTTTCACCCATATAGAGCCGAATATTTTTTAGGAGCATATCCTTAAACACAAGGGATAACCCAAAACCGAGTACACTTCCTACTACAGCAATTACTGCATATTTTGCAAGATAAATCTTTTTTATATAGGAAACACGTAACCCTATCGCCTTCAAAACGCCAATTTCGCGGTAGTCGTCTTCGATCCTTGCGAGTAGCGTAAAGCGAATGCACATAAATGAGATTGCAACAACAAGTACACTTATAAGAAGAATAACTGCAATCATCATCCCATCTGATAGTGCATTCATCATTTTAAAAAGTTTATATGTAACAGTTGGACCATTGGCTTCTAGTCCTGCAGAGGCATACGCCGTTTCAAATGCTCCCACCTTAGATGCATCCTTTAATCTGAATTCAATCAGATACTCTAGGTTCCCAAAGCCTTTTATTGCCTCATAATCATTATCACTAACAAGAAATCTTTTTGAGGCGGAAAGTGTAGAATTCATTTGCGAATCACGTAGAAATCCTGCAACGGTAAATTCCTTCCCACCAATTACTGCCTTATCACCAACTTTTGCAATAGCTTCCCTCATATAATTTACTGGAACATAAATCTGTCCGTCAGATACGTGAATAATATTTCCTTCAAGATCTAGAAGATAATCAAATTTCTCACTTTGCGTGCTAAAACCGTTATCCTGGACACTCCCTGCCAGTGAATTTTCCCCTAAAGTAATCTGTGCTCCATCGATATTGAGAAACTCAGCGATTTGAAATTCATCGACATTACTATTCCCCTCTGCAAAAGAGGTAAGCCGTGCAGTATCAATTTCTCCTGAATGCATTTGCATAAAATGTGGTGTTTTCGCTTTTATCATAAGCGTATCTAGTGCACCTGATAAATTAACCATAAGTATCGCAGCAAGAGAAACAAGCATAGCTGCCGAAGCAACAAATAGTACTGTTGTCAGCGATATTAACTTACTCTTTAAGATGTCATTTCGGATTAATCTGAAATACATACGTCACCTCTGTCTTTAAATTTTTGACCGGTTTACAATTGTACACAATTACCACAGCTACACATCTTATGACATAGACTAGAAATACCATTTCCCTGTGGCATCTTTACCTTTTCCATAACACAATACGAGCTATCCATTGTTATCAAACATCCCAATAACTGACATAAGACTTCCATTTTCAACACCGAGTAGCCTCTCTACATTGAAAACAAATGCCCCAACACGTGTAGCTCGTTCTTCAATTGTCATTTCGACCATATCATCATCAAAGATAGTATTTGCATATGTTACAACCATTTCCATACATTCATACGGGAATGGCGTATTGAATAGTCCTTGCTCGATGCCCTCACTAATAATTTCTGCCAATATCGGCGTTAAACCATTGATGATGACCTTCTGTATTTTTTGATGCATAAGTGCATTTTGTGGTCTATGAATATGATCCATAATTTCCTCGCTGCTTCCGCCACTCATGTTCATTGACATCACCACACGGATAATTCGATCGACAACGGGTATATTTTTGTCTGCAGCAATCCCCCGACCTGTCTCTAAAAGCCTGATACTATATCTATCAATCAGAGCATCCATAATATCCTCCTTTGATTTAAAGTGATGATATAACGTCCCCCGTGCAATTCCGACCTTTTCGAGAATATCGTTTGTACTTGTACCGTCGAACCCCTTTTGTCCGAAAAGCTCATCCGCTACATCAAGAATTTCGTTCCTACGCTCATTTGCTCCCTTTCTCATTATGCAACCTCCTTATAGACCGACTGCCTGTCGATAATATTGTAACATTATACCAGTAATTTTCAATATCTTTTCTATTTTTTCTCATTTTTAGATTAACAGCTTCAATATTTCAAATAAAATCACTGAATATAACTTGTACTAATTAAATAATGAAGCAGATGGCATTAGAGATAAAAATTTCTCAACCATCCTCTTTTAATTTTCCATCAAACATGAAATTAGACTTATTAGTTATCACGCGTGTTGATTTACCTCTTATTGTTAAAGAGAAAATTGGAATACGTTGATTTCCGCTACGGCTGACTCGCTTTCCGCAGGCACGGCTTCAACTAATTTCTTTCGGCTAATGCCGAAAGAAATGGATTTTCAGCTCGTGCTGTTCCTGCTGGAGTCGAGTCGCCTTCGCTCCAATCAACGAGCAAGCGCCTTTTTATTAATCATTTCACTAAAAAGCACGTTTATGATCTACTAGTATTTGTATAATCAACACATCTGATTAGTTATCACAAAAAATAAAACAATAACGCCAAAATTAGATTAGGCATTGCAATTAAAAAAGAACTAGTGAACACTTTATTTCGATACTCTCTGTTAGTGTCTGATTCTATTGCTACGTTAGCTCTCATTCTGTCTCCACTTACTAAAGAACCCGAAAAAATCATCGCTACAACAATAAATAACAAAGCAATAGCACCTAGAATCTGATACACCATGCCGATATCCCAAAAGACGAGCGATACGATAATACCTATTAGCGACAAAAGAGCTCCAATTAATAAATATTTCATAATTTGCAGTCCCCCTTTATACTTATACGACTCCTAATTTCCAATTGTTTCATTTTTAGTGACAAAACTCTCCATTCACTCAGATTACAATAATTCTACAACTACAAGCATGGTACCTTTTTTAGGCTATTAACATAAAAATAAGATTAACAAGCTGATGGAAGGATGACGTTTTGAGCGGTAAGATTACCAATTTCTTTGGGCAGGCAATGACAGGACAGGGCAAAAAAAATGTATATACGGACGTGATGAATGAAGCAAAAACGGTGTATTTACTTAAAGGTGCACATGGCTTTAAAATTTCCGAGCTCCTACAAAAAATAGGCAGCTACTATCATGATCATGGAGCTGAAATCGAATATTTTCATGATCCTCTATTCCAAAATACGATTGAAGCCACATTCGTTAAAGCACCACATGCCATTCTATTTCTTCAAGCATCCAATCCAGCGATTGAACCAGTCATGATTGGTGCTCGGGATTTTGTGATTTCACTTTACGATTGTGTGGATGGGGAAAAGCTATCTTCAAATATAGACCTGAGTTTGATTAACGAAGCAAAGCAAGCATACTTTGATCAATGCTTTGCCTCACTTTCAAATGCTATTGGGATTCACGATGATTGGGAAGTTGAAACGAGAAAAAGTATGAATTGGAGTGGATTAAATCAACAGTTTGCCGAATTAACAGAGCGGCTTTTTGGAGAAAGCAATTTAAATAAAACCGGTAAGCTAACACATCGCCTACTTGGAACATTAACACCAGCAGGAGCTCGCGATACTGTTCAAAGCATTACACAAAATCTTGAAAAACGACTATTTATCAAAGGTTACCCAGGCACAGGAAAATCCTCGATGATGAAAAAATTGGCGAACGAGGCTTTAAATCGCGGCTTCGACGTGCAGCTCGTCTGGTGTGGGTTAGATTCCAATTCAATCGATATGGTGATACTGCCCCAATTAAAGTTTTGCATCTTCGATAGTACTGAGCCACATGTTTACTTCCCAGATGAAAATCGTCCTGGCGATGAGATATTTGACATTGCCAAGCACTGCCATCCAACTCAAGAGGAAGAAAATAATATAAAAGAAATTGTCGTTAAATATAAAGCTTCAATGGCTGAGGCAATTCATTATGCTAAACTTTATGCTGAGGAAGAAAGAAAAGTTCGGGAAGCGATTGATGCTGCACTAAATCTGGATGAATTCAACAAACGAACAGCAAAGTTATTTCAATATTTATGAAAAAATAAATAATAGACGATTAAGAAATGCTTCTCCTTGCGTTTCTTAATCGTCTTCTTTTCGTTAAATCAGCTGATAAAACAAGCCATGCTGCGTGCAGTACCAGAGCAGCATGCCATGTTTCCGTTTTGGAAGTCTTGTCTGCAACGCCCATTCTGGGTATTGTTTTATAACCTGTATTCCGTCTCCTGTAGCAAAGGCGATAAATGAAATGTAATGATCTTTATTCATCGGATGATCGCTTGTAATATACCACTCATCCTCCACCTGTGAAACCTCTAGCTTCTCCTCGTCCTTTGCTTTATTCGGCACTAATTCCGATAGCTTTCTGCCACAGCAAGACATCATTGCATTACCTGTCGATATAACAATATTTTGACAGGATGGACATACAAAGTATTTTGATTTTTTCATATTTCCTCCTACGAAATCATTGGCGGTCAATTCACCATCTAAAATCTCTTCAATGTTTACACTGAGGAGGGAAGATAATTCTGGTAAGAGAGATATGTCTGGGCACCCTTGACCACGCTCCCATTTTGAAACAGTGCGATCAGAAATGTTCATAAGGTCCGCCAATTGCTTTTGCGTAAATCCCTTTTCTCTCCGCAATTTTAAAATTAAATTGCCAATTTTACCGCTATCCATCTCTTCACCCCCTAATACATTTATCTTAGTAGGTACACTCTTTACCCGCAACAAACGCTCCGTAGAGTACTTTATAACTTCCATCAAAAGTAAGGTTATTTTAGTTGAAGCTCATCATTTCATTAAATACATAAAGTTGATAAAATGCAGGCACCATTAATGCAAGTACTAGACTAATCACTGCAAATAATTTGGATTGTCTTATCAAACGATGGTCGCCATTTTTTAAATGTTCAAAGTATGTAAGTGAAAAATATAGGCAAACCGTAAACATAAAAGCCGAGAATATACCTATCCATATTCCGATACTTCCTGAGAAAGCTAATTGTTCCATTTTGAGCACCCCCTTTAATGGAGCTAAGTATGAGCACTTAATAATAAAGTTTGTTACTTACTGATAGTTGCTACAATTTATTATTTTAAAGCAATATAAATTTCAATCTCACCTGCTGGAGAATATCTTTCAAAATCAACTGTATAAGCACGTTGCAAATCTCCCGCTTCTTCAAGCCCCCATATTGTTTGCCACATTTTATATACACCTTGCTCGATTTCTTTATCTACAGAGAATACACGATATTTTTGATCATCCTTTATTCTAATCGTTTCGCCACCTCTAGAAGACTCTACCGCAACTGACAATCGATAATCACCCTTATAGTTAGACATATATGTATCATACACACCATATATCGCACCTTCATAGTCCTGTAACATTGCTGTTGTACGTTCCCAAAGCTCTCCAATAACTATCGGCATATTAGGGTCTTCAAAATTATTTGTCTTTATGCTACTTAATACATTTAATTCCATATATACCACCTCCCTATATTTATAATACAAACATTTGTTCTTTTTGTAAAATTTATCTTAAAAAGCAAAGTAAGAAAATTTAGGGAAACTACTTACAACCAATCTAACTTTATTTAAAACCTATAATAAACAGTACAAAAAACGAATTCTAATGAAAGAATTCGCCATTTAGCCTACTATTAACTTCTATTTATTTGAGTCAATTTCACAATTCATCTTTCCATCATCAATAATTTTGAAAAAGAATGAAATGAAAACAATCAAATGGGACAGTCCCTCACGTTTCCCTTTATGGTTTCAAGCCCTTCTCCATGTTTTCTTGCGCTATTTTCACTAGCTCCTTGACCATACTTCCACCAATTTTTCCGCCTATTTGCCCTGCTTGAGCAGAAGTAAGCTGACCGTTATATCCATCTTCCAGCGGTATGCCTAATTCTTTCGCTACTTCTAACTTTGCTTCTTCCTGTTTGCTTGTACCGCTCACCTTAGCTTTTAATTCATCGAGTGCTTGTCTGGCTTCTGGTACAAGAATCCGGTTTCGACTGTTTCTTCCCATTCACATTCCTCCTTTTGATTTAGCATGGCCATTCTAAAGTAGAAAATGTGGTGTAAATAAAAAGCACACTTTAAATTTCTAAAATTTTATAAAATTCAGTTAATTGTTGTGGTTATTTCTTTTCTTCTGTTATATAATAGATTCAATAAAATTAAATTGTTATATACCAAAGGAGGAATTTGCAATGATTTCAGAGCAAGAGCGTAAAAATATGGTTCATTTTTTAGTGATGTATTTTGGTTCAGATCCAAATCAGTTGAATAATTTTTCTGATTCTATGCTAGAAACAACATACGAATTTGCTTACACTCGAACAGTAATGGAATGTGATTTCTAAATATTCCAACCAATTTCTCAGTAGGATGATTGACAATTTTATTTATGGCGCTATAATGATATTTAATATCTGCATAACGAAGATTTGTTTTTACATTTCGGAGTATAAGAGGAAAAGCGTTGAAGAGAACGAGTAGCTTTAATGGAACTTACAGAAAGTAGCCGGTTGCTGAGAGGCGCAAGTAAAAGTTAAAGTGAATACATCTCGGAGTTGCGTACCGAACACTTAGTAGGCTACGACGGGGTTGCATCCGTAATCATTGCAAAGGTATCGCATCTAGCCGTACCTATGAAGAAGAGTTGTGTGAGCAGCTCTTGAATAAAGGTGGTAACACGTTTTCTATACGTCCTTTAGGCAATTAGCCTAATGGGCGTTTTTATTTTGCTCTTATAGATCTTGCAATATTAATTTTTTAATATTACAAGGAGATGTTAAGTATGTTTTTAAAACCAGCAGAACAACTAGAAATTATTCAGAAGGGCGCAAACACGATTGTTGATAAGGACGAACTCTTAGCAAAGCTGCAACGTTCATATGAACAACAAAAGCCGTTAACAATTAAACTCGGTTTAGATCCGTCAGCACCGGATATTCATTTAGGTCATGCTGTTGTTTTACGTAAAATTAAGCAAATGCAAGATTTAGGTCATCATGCGGTAATTTTAATCGGTGATTTTACAGGACGAATTGGTGATCCAACAGGTAAAGTAAAAGGTCGTGTAGCCCTAAGTGATGAGGTTGTTAAGGAAAATGCAAAAACATATTGTGAGCAAATTTTCAAAGTACTTCATAAAGATAAAACGACCGTTCGCTTTAATAGTGAATGGCTATCTCGACTATCATTTGAAGAGGTAATAAAATTAGCTGCAACAACCTCTGTTGCACGAATTTTAGAACGAGATGATTTTCAAAAACGTTATAAGGATGGAGTGCCTATCGGTATTCATGAATTTTTCTACCCATTAATGCAGGCATACGATTCAGTAGAATTAAATGCCGATATCGAATTAGGTGGCACAGATCAAACATTTAATATTTTAATGGGACGTACATTACAAAAGCATTTAGGATTAGAAAAGCAAATTGCCATTTTTATGCCTTTACTTGAAGGATTAGATGGCATTGAAAAAATGAGCAAAAGTTTAGGAAATTACATTGGCGTAAATGAAGCGCCTGAAGTCATGTTTAAAAAGGTTATGGAAGTACCAGACCAACTAATTATTAAATACTTTGAGTTAGCAACGGATGTACATCCTAAAATAATAAGCAACATTACCGAAAGAATAGAACACGGGGAAAATCCGCGCGATATTAAATTGGAATTAGCAGCATTGATTACTTCTTTATATCACGGGGATGAAGCAACGAAAGAAGCAAAGCATTACTTTGAAATAGCTTTCCAAAAGAAGCAAATACCCAATAATATTCCAACTGTTTTAATTGAAATTGGGAAAGAAACAGTTTTAGATAGCATTCCGTCACTAATCCAGCAGGAATTTATTAAAAGTAAAAGTGAATTTATACGATTAGTGAAGCAAAATGGTGTCTCACTAAATGGAGAAAAGCTTTCAGTAGATGAGATGGACCGTATTTTAATGAATGATGACGTGTTCCAAATAGGAAAGAAACGCTTTTTAAAATTTCAAAAGTAAGTAGAAAAAAATAAGCTCATTTTTTTATTCTTGTGTATAAAAAAATGAAATTGCCCTATACTATTAAAGATTTCACTTCCAATCCAAGTGACTAGGAGGGTTAACCCGATGAGTGCGAATGACCGTTTCTCTGAAGGATAAGACTATCGAAGCTGAAAAGCTAAAGCAACGTTTTCTTAAGGCTCCCTTAAGAATAGATGCGAAAGCGAGGCAGTGTGTCATGGAGGAGTATAAGTAAGTGCGAATCAAAAACCCGGAAAAAATTTTCCGGGTCTTTTTTATTCTGACCATATTTCGCCCCCCACTATTTATAAAATAAGTAAACCCCAATATCCACCTTTTCGAAAGGATAGATTGGGGTTACAGTATAGAAGCTATTGTTTGTTTTTATTTTGATTAGAAGTGAAGTTTGCTTCTTCTGCAAACTCTTCCTTATTTTTACGCTCTCGGTTAGCGTTTTGATTTTGATTTTGCTGTTTTTTATTATCCTGCGTTTTATTGTTTTTATGTTTGTTACTACCCATTCCATATCACCTCCACTCTTATTGTGAGTGATATATGAGAAATTATTCGCATGAAGTTTAAGTGCGGTTATTTCATGTAAGCTTTACAATGATAAAAAGGATGGTGATATGCATGCTAGCAGAGGAAATTCAACAAAGCTTAATTCGGATAATTGTTGAGAAAGTACAACCAGCTTTTATCATACTATTCTGCTCGTTTGCAAGGGGTATGACCCACAATGAAAGTGACATCGATTTTGCCTATTTCAGCGACAAGCAGCTATCATCTTATGAACGTTTTATTTTAGCTGGAGAGCTTGCAGCACTTGCCGGTCGTGAAGTAGATTTAGTCGATATTAATCAAATAGACACCGTATTTACGATGCAAATTTTTGAGCAAGGTACGCCGATTTACATGCAGGACAAGAATGAATTTACACGCTAAAAAATGCGTACTTATAGTATGTATGCAACACTAAGTGAGCAACGAGCGGGCATAATTAAAGAAATCAAAGAAAGAGGAAGTGTATTTGGCGATGAATGATGTTATCTTAAATAAAACGGCGACAATTGAACGCTCTTTGAACCAAATACATGAAGTATACGAGGGCACCCCTGCAAACTTAACAGATTTCACCAAACAAGACAGTATCATTTTAAACATTCAGCGTGCTTGTGAGGCAAGCATTGATTTAGCCATGAGTATCGTCAGCGAACGTAAGCTTGGCGTGCCAAAAGCAAGTCGTGAAGGGTTTAAACTGCTGCAAGAGGCTGGACTGATTGATGCAGTACTAGCCAAAACATTGATGAATATGGTTGGATTCCGCTATATTGCCGTACATGATTATCAAGCATTAGAGCTTGATATTTTAGAATCCATTTTAGAAGAGCATATTGATGCTTTTAAGGATTATACGAGGGTAATGTTGCAGCTTGAGTCCTAAATACTTATAAATCATCGGATAAAAAATATAAGACGAATTAAAATGTTGTCAATTCAACGTTTTAATTCGTCTTTTTGTTAGTATGCTCTACTTATGATAAGGTTCAACGTAACTACTGGAGTCCAAGGTTACTAGCCATTATTTTTAAAATACTAGCCGAAATTTCGAAAATACTAGCCACTTTTTTCAAAATACTAGTCAAAATTTTAAATGTACTAGCCAATGTGAAACGGAGCAAAAATAGTACCAGCCTTTCAAATTCAATACTCGCCAATTTTCCGACTCTATTAGCCATTCTCCATCCCGTTACTACTGCTTCAATCTAAAATAACGTTCGCCTTTTTATGAAAAACAACCATTTATGAAATTGACTATATTAGATTAATTTTAAAACATCGTTTTTTATTCCCATTTAAAAAATCTAATGGAAATAATCGAACAAACGATAGCTATCACAGCTATTAGAATAATTGACAAAATATCATTTTCAATAGGCAAACCTAGAGTAGCGGACTTTAGTATTTTAATGCCTTGTGTTAATGGCAAAACATCAACTATCTTTTGCATAGCTGACGGCATTACTTCATACGGTATTGTTGCACCAGAAAAAATAAGCATAGGAAAATACAAGGCACTTGCAATAACTCCCGCGATCTTTGCGTTTTTGGCAATACCACCAACCATCATTCCGATGCTAAACAGTGAAACCATAACAAGTAGCCAACCTAGAATGAATTGAAAAAAGCTTCCATGCATCTGAAAACTGAAAAGTAGCCTGGCAAAAATGAATAGTAGAATCAGCGACACTAATGCATAAAGAGCATAGATCGTTACTTGGACGAGCAAGATGACTGTCGGATTAACAGGTGTTACCTTGAATCTTTTTAGAATATATTTGCTTCTGTAATCTGAAACAACTAAAGGTAATCCCATCACTCCTCCAGCACAGATTGCAATAGTGGTTATTGCACCAAAAGACTGGTCTAAAAAAGTATAAGTAGCACCGTCAAAAGCAGGTTTGTTGCCGTAAATAATCCCAAGCAGCACAAGAACAATTATCGGCATACAAATTGCAAATATAAACATATCCATGCCACGTATGGATAGCTTAAGTTCTGTTTTCAGCATTGTATTAAATGTTTTCATTTTGCATTACCTCCTCACCTGTATACCAAAGATACGCATCTTCATATTTTTCATAGGGGCTTTTTTCAATAGCTTCCTTTACTGTTCCATAAAAAACTGTTTCGCCTTTATTTAAAATGCAAATAGTATCGCATAAACTCTCTACTTCATCCATAAAGTGAGAAGTTAAGAGAATGCTTAATCCTTTGTCTTTTAAATTGCGTAGAAATTGCCAAACTTCTCGCCTGGCTCTTGCGTCAAGCCCTGTAGTAAGCTCGTCCAAGAACACAACATCAGGCTTAGAAATTAAAGCGAGAATAATGAAAAGTCGCTGTTTTTGCCCACCTGAAAGTTCTTTGACAAGCGTTTTGCATTTATCCGCTATGCCAAATTGAGAGAGCAAATTATTGTAATTGGCTGGATTTTTATAAAGCGACGCAGTCACTTCGCACAATTCTTCCACCCTAATATTCTCTTGATAATTTGCTTCTTGAAACTGAACTCCCACTTTTTCAAACAATTCTTTGCGGTTAAATTTGGGGTTTAGTCCCAATATAGACACCGAGCCACTCTCTAACTCCTTTGTGCCTAATATGCACTCAATAGTTGTACTTTTTCCTGCACCATTTGCACCCAACAAACCAAATACAGTACCTTGTTTGACAGAAAAGCTTAAATTGTTTACTACTTTAAGTTCTCCGTAAGCTTTTGATAGGTTTTCCACCTTGATTATATCCTCCATCATATTATCCTCCTTTTGCTTAATATAAAAAAAATAACACCAAACAAAAGTCTGGTGTTATAGTGGAAGGTTTAATATTTATTTTTCATGTCAATTAACATACATTCCATTTTTTCTGCATTTTCTTTTGCGGAATTTAATGATGCTATCAGCTTATCGCAGACAGAAATAACATCTTCATTTTCCTTAGGCGAATTTAATATTTGATGGATATTTGCGTTCTTGTTTTTTGATAATTCATTCATCATTCGTAATATAGCTGAAAGAGAATAGTTTGCACATTTCAGAGAACGAATAATTTTCAACTTTTGAATATCTTCGTCAGTGTAAACACGGTAACCATTTTCTTTTCTTTTTACCTTCAGTAGCCCATTCGTTTCCCAATTACGGAGGGTGTCCATAGTGATGCCGAGCTTATCAGAAACTTCTTTGCGCTTTAAGCTACTTGTTTTTTCAGTTATTCTACCTAGTAATAATCTATTTACAATGCTCACAGATTCATTTGCATTCGCTATTTCATTTTCAATAGAAAAAATATAATCTTTTGTTAATCGAATGGCATCATCAAATTGCCCCAAAGCCGATTTTTTTACAATTGCTATCATTTTTTTTCGTAGTCCATTTTGAAGCACTTCTATTTGAAAAGCGGTACGAGCTAATTTGAATTGATCGATGTGTATATCAGTAAATACACGATAACCATTGTCTTTTCGTATAGGCTTCGAGATGAGCTCTAATTCCTCATACAGACGCACCGTGTTTGGATGAATTCCAATAACTCTTGCAACTTCACTTGTTTTATATGTCTTTTTCACTATACTCACCAACTTTCATAGTGATAAAGATTATCACGCGTGTTGATTTACCTCTTATTGTTAAAGAGAAAATTGGAATACGTTGATTTCCGCTACGGCTGACTCGCTTTCCGCAGGCACGGCTTCAACTAATTTCTTTCGGCTAATGCCGAAAGAAATGGATTTTCAGCTCGTGCTGTTCCTGCTGGAGTCGAGTCGCCTTCGCTCCAATCAACGAGCAAGCGCCTTTTTATTAATCATTTCACTAAAAAGCACGTTTACGATCTACTAGTATTTGTATAATCAACACATCTGAAAGATTATATAATTTCCCTTGATATCTAATCACAAATAAACAGCTTAATAAATTCCTATTTACCTTTTATTTGATTAACTACTAATACGGTTCTCTACTACCAAAAACAAATGGCGTATTACTTTAGCAAAACTACAGCAAGATTTTACTTTTTTCCTTAAAAATCTCCGTTAAAGCTCTTCCATCACAAGCTGAAAAGTCTATACCTAGGATGCTCGCAATCGTAGGGGCAATATCAATTACTTCTACTTCCCCTAGCTGAAGTTCACTTTCTATCCCTTCTCCTGAGATCACAAGTGCACTTGTATAGTTAGGCTTATTTGGGGAATAGCCATGTGTGGCATACTTGATACCGCGCGCATGCAAGTCAACAACAATCGGCTCGTTATAGGCATCGTCAAAGGCATAGCCCTCCTTAGCCTCTAGCATGTAGTGGAAGGCTGTATCTACATGTAAGCTATCAAGCTCATCTCTTGTAAAGATGCTTTCGATTCCATAACAATCCTGGGCTAGCGCTTGTTCTAGTAATTCAAGTGCTAGCCTCCCAGCTTCGGAATCGCCTTCTCTAATATGCAAGTAAGCGGCTCCACCTGCTCCTTGCACATAGGCCCGCCATTTCATTTCACCGTTCTCCTCATATATAAGCCCGTGATCCCTCAACAATCGATTGAGATGTACCTTATATCTCACATCTAGCTGCCCATGATCACCTACTACGATAAAAGTAGTCTTATCCCTAATTCCAGCTTCGTCAACCGCCCTCATGAGATCGCCTATCCGTTTATCCATCCGGCAGATTGCCTGCTCAATATGAGGTCCCTTTGTTCCAAGGGCATGCTTCGTATCATCCAGTTCAATTAAATGTAGGAGCAGCAGATTCGGCTTTTTAGTCTTGATCGTATCCACTGCACACATTGTTGAAAAGTCATCAAGATATGGCTGCTCGATTCCTTTACGATACCGCCCGTATTTTAATTCCATGCTCACACTATAAACCGGACTACCATTTTTTAATATTTTTAACGCTTGATTTTCATTCTTTATCGCTTTTATTTCTGGAATATTATAGTGTATCGAAGATTTTCCTGATACTGGCCATAGGATTCCGGCTACCTTCATCCCCTGCCTTGCCACTTCATCAAAAACAGTCGGTGCTCCTATATTGCTTCTATACCAGTGCCACTCCTGATCCTTTTCAGGGACAAACGGCTGAAATGGATTATTATGATACACACCGTGCTTATTCGGATACATCCCCGTTACATAAGAAGCATGAATTACGTATGTGAGGGTTGGGTAGACACTTTTTACCTTCGTTGTCCATGCACCATTGCGAATTAGCTTCGATAGATTGGGCTGTTGACTCGCCAGCTCCCAGTTATCCTGAGAAAAAGCATCATATGAAATAACGATGACATGTTTTTCATTCTTTGATTTCGAACTCATCCCATCACCCTATCACTTCTCCATCGATTTTCTTTTCCTTTGGCAAAGTTAAAAATACAATCAGACCAATGATAAATAGTGGAATAATCGATAGAATACTTAATTTTGCATTACCTGTTACAGTAGTCGTTAACGCCATCAAAAACGGGCCAAGAATCGCCGCGAATTTACCAAAAATATTATAGAAGCCAAAAAATTCATTCGACATTTCCTTTGGTATAATCCTGCCGTAATAGGACCTACTCAGTGCTTGAATCCCCCCCTGTGCGGAGCCAATCAACGCGCCAAGAAGGAAAATATGCCAAACAGACGAAATGAAAAATGCAGCTATACAGGAAACAATATAAGTTAAAATACCAACAACAATCATCGTTCGAGCTGAATATTTTTTAGCTAAATTCCCGTAAAGCAATGCACACGGGAAGGCGATGATTTGAATAATTAATAAAATGCCCAGTAATGCGAACATATCCAGAGCATCTGCCCCTAACACACTTGTGGCATATGGAACGACCATTTTTATAATCGTATCTACTCCATCAATATAGAAGAAATAGGCGAGTAAAAATATAAATACAACTTTATAGTTTTTAATTTGTAATAGGGTTGTGCCTAATCGTTTAAAGCTATTTACTATAGGCTTAGGCTCTGGCTCGATATAGTAACGCTGACGAACATGCTTTAGCATCGGTATCGTTAATAACCCCCACCAAAGTGCTGTAATCATAAAGCCGATTTGATACCCGATTGCTTGATCCATTCCCATAAAGAAAATGACTGCTAGACTAATCGCAAATGGAATGACGGAGCTTATATAACCGTATGCAAAGCCGCTAGTAGAAACTTTGTCCATTCTTTCATCACTCGTCACATCCACTAAGAAGGAGTCGTAAAAAATATTCGCACCCGCAAAGCCAATTGCAGAGAGAACATACAGTACGATAATGAGCTGCCACTGCCCACTTTCTGGTGGGATAAATGTAAACGAGAACGTGGCTAGGATACCAAGTAATGCAAAAAAGATAAAGAAGCGCTTTTTCTTATCCTTATAATCGGCGATGGTGCCTAAAATTGGGCTAAGAATTGCAATAATAATTGAGGCTAGTGAATTAAAATAGCCCAGGTCCATACTATTTGTATCCTTAAACATGCCAAACACAATTGGAAACAAGGCAGTCGTAATCGCCATCGAATAGGCTGAATTCCCACAATCATACAGTATCCAAGATTTCTCTTCCCTGCTTAGCTTCATCCATTCGCCCCCTTTAAATTATCGTTTTATCCAACTAATTTATGGTTCAAAATTAAAAATTTACTATTATTATATCATTCTACTTTTATAAGAATGCTAAATGTTTTGTTAATTTGTGGTTAAGGGGGGTGTTAGGAGAGAGGAGGAGAGAACTAATTTAATAAGAAAAGGAGCAGCTCACTTCTAAATTAAACAGCGATGCTAGCGCCATTATAGTTCTAAAATGCAGCGATTCCGATGAAAAAGCACTTATTTCTGATGAATAATTAGCAATTATGAAAACTTACGTTAACAGAAATCATATATTCTTAATAAAAAATTTTCGTTACTACGTTAAGAATGTATTCAAAAAAGGCGCCATTTCTGATAGAATAAGGCACAATTTTGATTATTTTATATGTAAAAGGTATACAACTCGGCGCTATCTGTTTTGAGGCTGGCTATAAAAATTGATACATTCTTATTCTTTTTATATAAAAATTACAACAAGCTTCGATTTTTTATCATATTAATTTTCACCCTTTGATTTTCAATCGAGAAAAACGCAATTTGGCAGGATTCTTATACGACTTAAAAATAAATATGTGTCAAAGGGGAAAAAAGTCCTTTTTTTGCACATATTTTCAAATAAGTAGTATATCGATTCTGACAAATCGCATAAATTGGCTTTTTATTTTTACTTCTATATTTTCTGAGGACCATTTTTATCTTTGAAATTTCGTTCCAGCTCTTATTCATTTTCGACTTTCTGTTGTGAAGACTAACGATAAAATCGAGAACAATGGAAAAACGGAATATAGTGATTTAAGTTCAATCACAGTTAAAAACCAAATATCAATGCAAACGATGGAAACCAAGCCTATCCCATTAAAAACAATAAATGATATCAACTTATTATTAATTTTTTTAGAGATAAAAAAATGAATAGGTACTGCTGAAATAATAGTAAGAAAATAGATTGCCAAAAAAAGTAGTACACTAAGTTCTAGAATGAAAACCATCCCTATTCCCTCAGTTTCCCCTTGTCCTTCGATGAAAAAGATACTTAGTGTAGTTATTAACGTTATTAACGATACTATAATTGGGAGCAAAATCATTTTTACTTGATCACTTTTATCCATTCCAGTTACCTCACTTTGTTATTATTGATGTTGGCCCGAAGTTGTGTTGATTTAAATAGTCATACAAAAAAGAACGAATTTCTTTGAAATTCGTTCCTCCATTTTATTGCACTACACCCTTAGCAAACCACGGAAGCCTCTAGCTCCATAGTAGGATTCTGCTCCGTTGTGATAGACAAAGACCGTGTCGTAGCGACGATCACAAAAAATCGCTCCACCAAGCTTTCTAATGTTGTCCGGTGTTTTCACCCAGCTTGATGTTTTATTATCGAAATTTCCAAGGCTCTGTAGCTCTCGATATTGTTCTTCTGTTAGGATCTCAATCCCCATCTCCGTTGCCATATCCATAGCACTGTTCTGTGGTTTATGTTGTTTCCTTGACTCCAGTGCTTCTCGGTCGTAGCAAATACTTCTTCTTCCCTTAGGACTTTCTACAGAACAATCCATGAAAATGTACTCTCCTGTATTTGCATCAAGCCCTATTACATCAGGCTCACCTTCAGTAGCTTCCATTTGATATAGTGACCATAGCTTTTCTGGGCTCTGTTCAAGTCTTGCTAATACCTGTTCCCATTCGATCCCCTCGTGACGATGCATGTTTTTCTCAAATCTATCCTTTACGGTCTGTACTACTTCCGTATGCTGCTCACTTGTTAAACTCTTTGCCATATTAAATCTCCCTATCCATTTGTAATAAGAATGTGTTCTTCCCTTTAAATTAACGGAGTAGCTATTCTTTAGTCAACAAATCACCTGCTAAATATAAAAAGAATGCATCCTAAAAAGAATACATCCTTAATAATTTAACATTCCTTCAAGCTACATAAATTTTTTTAACCGCTATTCCGTAATTAACCCATAGGCAGAAATTTTTCTGATTTTAAATGAAACAAATACGGATACGAAGTAGGCTAGCACTAATATACCTACGCAAAGCACTAGGATGCTCGGTACATGAATGATAAATTCCAAACTTTTCACACCTGAGCTTGAAAATAATACGGAAAGCATTGGATTTGTGTAAAAGTACCCCAATATACCACCTATTGCCACTCCTATAATAATGACTGGTAGGAAGCTAATAGAAACTTGGTGCATCAGCTGAATCGTTGAGTACCCTATGGCTTTCATGACACCGAACTCTTTTTTACGCTTAGTAATCATCGTTTTGATCACAAGATACAGAATCATCACAACAACTAGCAAAGTAATCGTTAGAACCATGATCATAAGGGCAAATACTGCCGCGGTATAAACACTTGTTTGGCTCTCTATTGTTTCATCGATATCTAAAGTTTCTACAATATAATCACCATATTGATCATGAACGTTCTCAATAAATTTTTCGTTTGATTTATCGTCTAGATATACATATAAGGTTGTGCCTTTATAATCCGGATGTAATTGCTTAATCCCTTCCATCGTCAATCCAGCTATTTGACCTAAATTACCAATTGATTGACTAAGACCCGTGACTAAATAGCTCACTGTTTCAGTTCCATATTTAACTTCAACCGTATCGCCAATTCCTTTTTTAATTTGATCTGATACAATCCAGGAGATAGAAATTTCATTTTCATATTTTGGCTGTCGACCCTCATAGACAACGTTATTTTCTAGCTGATTATAATCCACCGTAACATTCGTATATATCGTTTGCCCGTCAATTTTTGTTGTTGTTAGGTCGAAAATATTTACCTTCCTCACGTTGTCCATTTGCTTAATGTAACTCAAAAGCTCTCCCGTATCTGCTTCTGGCTTAACTGAAATTAGAACATTACCTGGTTCTGCGCCGACAACGTTAACGAATGCCGTTTTGTCTGAAGCAATATTGTAATAAAGTACGACCGAAAAAACGGATGCGAACGTTAATGAGATTATAATTAAAAGAATCATCACGTTCTGTTTTAAGTTTGATAGCATTGACTTAATAGCAAGTAAAAAATGAAGTCCACCTCTGGAACTTTCCAATGGAAAATGATTTTTTCTGAAACTATGTGTTTGAATTCCACCACGAAGCGCCATAATCGGTTGAATTTTTCGAACACGGAATGCAGAAAGTAACGTTACAATCACAACACAAAAAGCAATAATGAATATATCCACTAGATTATTAAGAACATCAAATTTCTGATGCCAAATTAATCCGGATAGAGAGGAAATAAGGTTACCTATAAAGGGCATAAGACCATATGATAATGCAACCCCTACTATACTTGCAAGGAATGAAATAAAAACAAACTGTAGGATAATTGACGATAGAATTTGCCTACTGCTATAACCAATCGCTTTTAGAACCCCTATATTTGACATCCCATCCTCAATGCTATTTGATACACGGTACTTAATAACAATGAGCGAAACTAACACGATAATCGCTGAAAAGGCTACTAGTATCATGGCGATAATATTGATGGTCATCATGCTTACGCTTTTCGTAATTTCAATATCTAGTGCCCAAATAGTCGCTCCACCTACAGTTAATTGAGGAAACTCCGTATTAAAATCATTAAGCAATTCCGAGGATTGTGTACTATCTTCCATCAATGCTGATAGGATGAAACCTTTTGATAGATTGTCCCCCTCAAGTTCAGCCTCTATTGTTTGATAGGAAGTCGCAGGTAGCATGAATTTCATGATGCCAAAGTTTGTCGTAGCCATCATTGTTGTTTCAAAGAATCCTGCAACTCGGAAATTATAGTCTTTATTTTGATAGGTGATTGTAAAATCTTCACCTAACTCATATCCTCCATCTGTTTTAAAAATGTAAGGAACATAAATATCATTAGCCTTTGAGGTATCAAGCTTATCAATGAGCTGCATCTCTCCAATATTACGATGTGCATCTGCATCGAACATAACGGCACCACTAGTTAATTCATTATTACCAAAATTAAATTTGGCAATGTTCATCAGGATAGCCTCTTCTGTTTCTGTTTTGGTCACCCCAGGATAATTCGTAATGAATTCTTTATAATCTGAATCATAGCTCCCCTTATCCATCATGATTATTGCATGGGGATCTTTTAATTGTTGGGCTTTCTCATCAAAGAATGCATTGATTTGAGTAATAACCATTAGACCAATGTTCAACAGTAGTGCAGCAATTAAGATAAATATAAATAGGGAAGCTGTTGCGTACTTACTCTTTCTAATATTAGCCATGGCTAGGTTCATGATTTTCATCTTACCACCCCATTTCTGTTAGGAAATGATGGAGTTTCTCATGCCGTTCGAGATTCGTTTGTTCACTGTATGCCCCTAACTGTAAATCACCACAAATGACACCATCTCGTAAAAATAAAATTCGGTTTCCGCGCAGCGCTGTTTTCATATCGTGTGTGACCATGACGACACTTTGCCCATTTTGATTTACATCTGTAAAAACATTTAACACACTATCACTAGAAGCAGAGTTTAGTGCACCAGTTGGTTCATCTGCAAAGAGGATTTTTGGTTTGTTAATTAATGCACGAACAATCCCTACTCGTTGCGCCTCACCACCAGACAGCTGTGTCGGGAATTTAGACCATGAATTTTCATTAATCCCTACTCTCATTAATAGTTCTTTCGCTTTTGGTACGAGATCGCGCTTATTTTTATTAACTAAAAGACCACTTGCTAGTACATTATCGAGTACGCTCATATTATCTAGTAAATAGATTTGTTGAAATACAAAGCCACAGTAGTTTCTTCTAAATACGGCTAGTTGATCGTTGTTTAACTGAGAAAGCTTTTTTCCAGCAAAGTCGATTTCCCCTAATGTCGGTTTATCCATCCCACTCATTGCATAAAGTAGCGTGGATTTCCCAGATCCTGAACTCCCCATGATAATGGTAAAGTCGCCTTCTACTAAACTAATATCTAGGTTTTTCAAAACATGCTGTTGAATCCCACCACTTGAAAAGGTTTTACATAGCTTCTCTGTCTTAATAATAATTCCTGTCATAATTAAAATCGCCACTCCCCTAATTGATTTTTAACCTAAAGAAAAAGACCGTAATAATGATTACAGTCTTAGCATACAAAATGAATTCTTATTAAGTCTTTGTGCATTTCTTAACTATTTCTTAATTAACAAGTTCTTCACCATAACTAGGGGTTGATTTCCGTTGCGCCAGCGTGCTTTCCTGGGGGCGCGGCTCCAACTAAATGATTTCGAGAGGGCTCTCGAAATCATTGGATTTTCCGCACGCGCTAATCCCCAAGGAGTCACGCTGGCTCCACTCCAATCAACAAACGCTTTATTTATAATGTCATCAATATTAGCTTATTTATATTATCCAGAATTATTTTTAGCAATTATCAGCACAAGTAACGGAAATCAACCCCAAAGTGTGGTGAAGAGTCTAATTAACTAGCGAGCTTTATTCTCAGGATTGTGGTAAAGCCATCCTCTCGGTTATAACAGGCTATTTGGCCGTTCATATTTTCCATGAAGTACTTTGATATATAAAGCCCAAGTCCAGAACCATTCTTCCCCTCAACATTCTTACCTCGATAATATTTATTGAACAATAGAGGCAATTCTTCTTCACTAACCCCTCGTCCAAAATCTTTAATATGTAGCTCCAGATAGTCTTGAATAATCCGAGACGAAATCGAGATTTTCGTTCCTGCATACTTATATGAATTACTTATGATATTATCTATAACCTGCTGCATTCGAACAGGATCGGTTAAAATTATACAATCTGGAATAGGTTCATATCCGATTTGATGGTCATAATTCACATTTTCAATCATTTCAGCCAGTACCCCACTCGGTTCCTCCGTGATAGTTAATTTTAACTGTTGTAGCTCTTCTAATGTAGCGTGAAACATATCCGTAACAAGTAAGTTAATTTGCTCTGCTTTTGAATTGATGGTATTGACGTGCTTAATCATCTTCTCATCCTTAATTCTCATAAGCATTAACTCACTGACAGCTTTTATTGAGGCAATAGGCGTTTTAATATCATGACTAATAGTAGCTATAAGCTCTTTTTTACTCCGGTTGGATTCATACTCTCGTTGACGAGCAGCATAAAGTTCCTCACGTAATAAATCAAAGCTTTCGGTGAATGCCCCAAAATAATTATTCTTATCCATATTTAAAGGGATATCCAAATTACCTCTAGCAACATTTGCTGCGAACTGTTGTAGCTGCCCAAACGGTTTCAATAATGTTTTATAAAGATAGATACTATAAAGAATCGTAACAATGAATAATAGACCTACGATAAAACCAAAAGAAATAAGCAGGTCTTTTTTCATTCTCTGCACTATTTCCTGCTCGTTATTGGGGATAATTATTTTCCCTACAACCTGATTATTTTGCTTCACATCTACTATCGTATCCCTATTTTTTATAGCATCATATGTATTATTAAAAGGATTGCTTGGGGTTTGATAAATTACGTTTTCTCTGTTATCTATAATTGTAAGTTGTTGTTGAAAGCCACTATTGTCAATTGTTTCCTGATTAATACTTCCCCAATTTCCCTCGACAGTTTTAACTACCTCATTAATATCTACCATATCCACTTTTTCATTATTTGTCTTGTTCAGCATCATTATTTGAAAAGCAATTCCTGAAGAAAAAATCACTAATATCATGACGATAAACAGTTTTATTCTCATTAGTTATTGTCCTCTAATACATAACCAGTGCCCCAAATCGTTTTGATGAATTGCGGGTTCTTTGGATTCTCTTCGATTTTTTCTCGTAAATGCCGAATGTGCACATTTAGGGTTCCATCCCCTACAAAGGAATCCTCCCATACATGTTGAAACAATTCATTTTTAGTAACTATACGGTTTTTATTACTCGCTAAATAATGAAGCAGCTTATATTCCATCGTTTTTAGTCTAATATCCTTACCCTTTACTCGAACACGATGAAGCTTTGTATCAATTTGGATATGACCAAATTCTAAAACCTCTTGCTGGTCACTAGAGCCACTGCCATATCTTTTGAGTACCGCTTTTACTTTTGCTAGTAGAATACTTAGAGTATACGGCTTTTGAATGTAATCATCTCCTCCGATGTTAAGTGCAATTAAAACATCATCATCGCTGGAACGAGCACTTATAAACAAAATCGGAATCTGTGTTGTTTTACGCAATCTTTTACATAAATCAAACCCCGATTCATCACCGAGATTAATATCTAAAAGAATCAATGATGGTTCATGTTCCTTCAACAAAAGCTCGCACTCATCACCACTTGTAGCAAATGCTGTTTTGACCTCAAACATATTAAAATATTCACAAGTTGTTTCAGCTAAAGCGAGCTCATCATCAACAATTAAACAATCTAATTTCATCGTAAATCTCCTAGAAAAAGATTTCCCTTCTTGTCTAACAGGATAATTCTAGTATACATTATCTTACATATTTATCAAAAACACATATAATCCCCCTTTTAACCTGTTCAACATAAAAAACCCACCTATTTCGACGAAAATCCATCGAAATAAATGGGCTATTATTATTAAAATGATTATGGTCTTACTAAGATTTTAGCTTGTTTTTTATCAGATACTAATTTATCGAAGCCGTTTTCTACGATTTCATCTAAAGGAATTTTGCTCGTAATTAATGGTTTAACATTAATTTGACCAGAAGCCATTAAGCCAATTACTTCCTCATAGTTGTTTCGGTAGCAATAAGTTGATAGCAGTCGAAGCTCTTTTAGCATCATTAAAGTTAGGTTTACTCGTGGAGATTCTGCAAACACAGATAATACGACTACTTCGCCACCTTTACGAACAACATTAATGGCACTATCTAAAGTTGGTTGCACACCTGCAACTTCAAAAGCAATATCTACTCCATCTTCCGTTAACGAGGCAATAACCTCTTCAGCTTTTTCTTGTAAGCTATTAATGACACGCGTTGCACCGATTTCTTTTCCTAATGCTAATCGTTCTTCTACAATATCCACTAAATAAATTTCTCTTGCTCCAGCAGCTTTTAAAGCAAGCACTGTTAATAAACCAATCGGTCCTGCACCAAATACTGCTGCTGTCATACCTGCTTTAAAATTACTTTCAGTAAGCCCTCGCATCACTACTGCTAAAGGTTCTACCATCGCTGCCTCTTCCATCGATACGCTATCTGGTACTTTGTGGATCATATAATCTTCTACAACGGCATATTCTGCAAATCCACCATCGTCACTAAAGCCTACTAATCCAAATCTTCCTAAATTGTAATAACCTTTTTGCACATATGAAGAAGCCTCATCACGAATAATTGGCTCGATTGCTACACGATCTCCAACAGAAACATTTGTCACTTCCGGACCAACTTCTGTCACAACCCCTGAAAATTCATGCCCCATTGTCAAAGGCGCTTTTCGACCTGAAAGGAAGTGTGGTTGACCAACTTGAATACCTGCTCCTGTCCCACTTAAATCATGCATATACGCATGTAAGTCACTTCCGCAAATACCTGCCCATTCCACTTTTACTTTTACTTTATTACCTGTTACTTCTTTAATCGTTACATCCTCAACGCGAATATCTTTTATACCATGCCAAACTGCTGCTTTCATTGTTATATCCTCCGATCGATTTTTTGAACAACTTCATTATAATTTAGTTCACAAAATTGTTAAAATCGAATTATTTTGTTATGTTATAGGTAATTCCTATTACAACAAAGGGGAAATTATTATATGTTTCCAGCAAAATTAGAATACATTATCGAAGTGGCAAAGCTAAAATCCATAAATAAAGCCGCAAAAAGTCTAAATGTCACACAGCCTACAATTAGTCAGGCAATATATCAAATCGAAGAAGAAATTGGATTTCCTCTCTTTATTCGAACAAAATCTGGAACTTATCCAAGTGATAACGGCAAGGACATTATTAAAAAGGCAATCGAAATTATGGAAAAGTTTGAAGAACTAGATGAATTGTTTTGGCAAAAGGAAGGATCAAAGGAATTACGTTTAGCTGCAATTCCAGGTGTTATGCTTCCACTAGTTAAAGCTGTTACCAACTACAAACAGAGTTATCCTAACACCGAAATTTTTTTAACAGAAGGATCCAGTGAAGAGATCATAAAAAAAGTTTTAGAAGGAGAATTAGATGCCGGCCTTATTGTACAATCAAGCTTATTTCAAGAAGAAATAAATGATTTAATTTACGAGCCTGTTGTAAAGGGAAAGATGGTAGCTGTGGCAAGCCATCGTTCTCCCTATGCTAAAGAGAAATTCATCACTGCTGAACAATTAATGGAAGAGAATTTAATTTTTTATAAAGATGACCATGTAAAGCACTTTGAATCTGAGTTCACAAAAAAACACGGCCATCTAAATGTGCTATTTCGAACAAATAATGTTGAAGCAATTATTCTAGGGATTACAGACCAAAATGCCATTAGTGTTGGGCATGACTATTCTCTTTACTTTTCTCAATTTTATTTAGAAGGAAAGCTTGTGCCATTAGAAATTAAAGGATTTGAACAATTGCCTGTACAAATTGGTTGGGTTCGTAACAAGCATATCCCACTAAGCTCGCA
Source organism: Lysinibacillus sp. 54212 (assembly GCF_036662795.1). Classification (NCBI taxonomy): domain Bacteria; kingdom Bacillati; phylum Bacillota; class Bacilli; order Caryophanales; family Bacillaceae; genus Lysinibacillus; species Lysinibacillus sp. 54212. The sequence goes on along the minus strand of NZ_JBAFWZ010000002.1, from coordinate 68,269 downwards.
AGTGAAGAGTTTTATCAATAGATATAAAATGATTCAAGTGTTAGATTTATGAATCTATTGAAAGAGATTTTTATAAAGAAAGGTCCTTCGATAATTCAAACTAACCCAAAATTGAAATACCTACCAACTTCCCGCTGTAAAAGATAAGCAGACGGCATTTAGAGTAGTAAATCGTACCTCTAAACCGTCTGCTATTTTTATGATTCAATGAAGAAATTAGACCTTCTTCCTCATTCTTAATACCGATAAGATTTCTACTTTATTTGGAATATCCCAAAAAAATCAAATTTAACCTCTTCATTGCTACCATGATTTGGTGATGACTCCATCCATAAAATGCAAAAAACAAACAGCTAACTAGAGGTACTTATTTACACCTCTAAACTGTCTGCTTCTTATTTTATTATTAATACTATAACTTATGTCGTTATTCCACATTGTTTGCTTCAAAATTATCTAGCAATGTACGAACATCATCTGTTGATTTCGTGTTCATCAATTGGTTTCTTAGTTCGCCAGCCCCACGGAAACCTTTGACATAAATTTTGAAAAAGCGGTGAAGCCCTGTGATTGAACGTGGTAATTCCTCCGCATATTGATCTTGAAGATCAAGCTGCAGTCTTAAAAGGTCAAGGTATTCTTTTCTGCTATGCTCCCTTGGCTCCTTTTCAAAGGCAAAAGGATTTTTGAAAATACCGCGCCCAATCATCACGCCATCAATACCATATTTTTCAGCTAGCTCTAGCCCCGTTTGACGGTCAGGGATGTCTCCATTAATTGTTAAGAGCGTATTCGGTGCGATACGGTCCCGTAATTTTTTGATTTCCGGAATGAGCTCCCAGTGCGCATCAGCTTGGCTCATTTCCTTTCTTGTACGTAAATGAATCGAAAGGTTCGCAATATCCTGTTTTAAAATATGCGTTAGCCAGTCCTCCCACTCATTTATATCACTAAAACCAAGACGTGTTTTTACGCTAACAGGAAGTCCACCTGCTTTTGCTGCTCCGATCAATTCTGCTGCAACGTCCGGACGTAGAATAAGGCCACTCCCTTTTCCTCTCGATGCCACATTTGGTACAGGGCAGCCCATATTTATATCGATCCCTTTAAACCCTAGCTTTGCCATACCCATACTCATTTGACGGAAATATTCGGGATTATCCCCCCAAATATGTGCCACCATTGGCTGTTCATCCTCTGTAAAAATCAAGCGACCACGCACACTTTTCATGCCCTCAGGATGACAATAGCTATCTGAGTTTGTAAACTCTGTGAAAAATACATCCGGGCTCCCAGCTGCACTTACAACATGGCGAAAGACAACATCCGTCACATCCTCCATTGGTGCAAGTACAAAAAACGGTCTCGGTAAATCCTTCCAAAAATTCTCTGTCATATTCAAATTCAAATCCTCTCACTCTGAACACTTATGCATGTTTAATCTATATATTATAAGTTTATATTAACTACCTAAGCCAACCTTAACAATGTGCAGAATGTATGTGGCACCTCAAGAGATGTCGGTAGCTTTAAGTAATTAAATCATTATTATAGTATAACCTAGCTTTTTTAATTTATCTTCACAAACCGTTCTATTTTCAATTAGTTTTTCAATATAAAAGTAAGTGCACGACTTGAGTAAAATGTGTCTAGATTTATATGTAGAGCAAAAAAGACACCTGCTACGGCGCCTTTTTTGAAATGAGACTAGTATTCGATTTTGAGAGTGTCCCCATCGACATACACTCCCTCAGAACGGGAAATCGGTAGCTTTTGCTCTGCTGAGAAGCCGATTGTTTCTCCATCTCTTAAAGTGACATTCTCTTCTACAATATAGCCGGAAATATCAAGTAAAAAATCACGTAGCTCGGCAGGACTTACTTGGCTGTCTAGGATTTCAATTTCATCCTTACCAAGGGCTTTTAGTCCATAAGTATATCCATCTAATCCTGTTTCCGTACCGACCAGACCGAAATAAACTAGATTAAGTAAAGGGATCATATCGTCATCCTTCATGACTTCAGCCATATCCAAATACATTTCAGGCTGGAATACAGTGCCACACGTATAGATTCCTATTGCGTTAGGGAGCTTAAGACAACTCGCCGCCAGCTTTGTGAATAGCTTGCCGCTATCAAGTGGAGAGCCGGAGCGGGTAAATACAGCCAGGATGATTTGAGCTACATGCGTTTTAGTAACCTCAACAGCTTCCTTCCATAGGTAATTCCCCTGTGCAAAATGCTCAGCCTCACCATCTGGTACTGGGGCATCGACAAAGCTTACTGCTAAAAGGCAGTCATCCACTTCAAAGACTAGGGTTCCTTCTTTTGATTCTTTGGAGTTTTCCTCATCCTCTACCATTGAGCTGGAAATATTCCAATCATTAGAAAGATTAGATTTTATCGCCTCAAGATCACATTCCGAAGAGTTAAGCAGGATGAATCCATTAAAAATACCAGAATCTTTGTCTTGGGTTTCTGTTTCTTCCCCTTCGGATTGTGTAGCCTCATAAGCTTCAGCCTGCTGCATCCAGTATTCACGGACCATTTCTACCATTTTTATCGCTTCTTGCTCTGCAGTCGAAGGATCGTAGGGTTCCATCTCGCTAAAGACATGACCGCAATGCTCCGTGTCAGACGGATCCTCATAGCCCCCACAAACGCCAAGGAGCCATTTTCCGAGCATGTTCTTTTTATATTTGAATATGTAGTAGTGCATATCATGTCTATGGAATTCTCCTGCAATTTCTATTAGGCTAGGGTGTCTACCGAGTTCATGTTCATCCGCAAGCCAATCAATCATTGATTGCATTGCTGCTTGTTGTTGAGCTGTCATTCATATCTCTCCTTTTAAAATCATTTGATTACATCATCATAATACCAATATACGGTAATTCATTTATAGTTCGTAAACAAAATTTTTAAGCGGGTCCAAATCAGATGAACATTTTTTAGATAGTATTCAAAACGTAAATTCATATCCTATGTAGTTAAATGAATTACAAAATCCTAGGTTTTCAGCAACTGCAATAGAAGGTTTATTCCCTTCCATACAATCCCAATACGGTACCATATTATTCTCAAAACAATCTTTTACAAAGCTGTGGGCATTCGTTTGAGCTAACTTTTTCCCCTGATGAGTACCTAAAGTTTCAATATCTATACAATGTATATTTTCAACAACAAAACCTGAAAAACAGACACTGACAATTTCATTCTTATGAACAATACAATAACCAATCCCCTTACTAAAAAAATGATCGGGTGATGACCAAAACTCTAAAATCTTTGAGTGTAAAAACTCAATGTTCTTTATGAAGCTAGTATCATTTTCATAGAGCATCTTATCAATTTTATGGATTGAATATCCATTTTCCAGCATAGGCTCTCTTTCAGGTTTATAGTGCTCTTTTTCTAATATATAAACTTTTTGCTGCCAGCTTCCTAATTCACGATGTTTAAATATCGATTGGATCGTGTTATTCCATTTCTCATGATTGCCTACCCCTTCAAACCACTTTAGACTAACTTTCTTTGCTTCCGGTGCTATTCTATCGTCAATATAAGCATTGATATCTTTGATAAACCGCTCATTACTTTCATCCCCAATAAATATAAAGCCATCATTATTCCCTAACCAAATAAGTCCTGTTTGGGGTGTAGCCTCATCATCTACAAATATACGCCCAGGATTGACTCCTGAAATGATTGCTTTAGCTTCTAGTTGTCCTTGTTCATTTATGATTCTTAAACATTTATGAAAATCACTTTGCTGTAACTCACAAATCATTCTATTGTCTCCTTCCTTCACCCTAATTATCGTTCCTAGAAGCTATATACTATATTTTACCAAACTCATCTTAACTTTTTAACCACTTGTATGTAAGCCTTTAACGAATTTTTCGTTAAAAATAATTGCACCATGATATTCCACAACATAAATTTCACTTCTTTAGACAAGCTAATTTCAACGACAATAAAAATGATGCTGTAATTTTATTCGATTGGAGAAGATCATGACGAAACCATTTATGCCTCAACTTGTTTATTTTGAACCAAAAGCGTTGGAGTATCCATTAGGTATAGAACTGAAAGAAAAATTTGAAGGGTTAGGTATCGAGATTCGCTATACTACCTCTCATAATCAAATACGAAACCTGCCTGGAGACAATGATTTGCAAAAGTACCGGATTGCAAAGTCCACGCTCGTCGTGGGCATTCGTAAAACACTAAAGTTTGATACGTCGAAGCCATCCGCAGAATATGCCATTCCACTAGCAACCGGATGCATGGGACATTGTCATTATTGTTATTTGCAAACAACTATGGGGAGTAAGCCTTATCTTCGTACATATGTGAATGTCGATGAAATTTTTGAAGCGGCAGATTCCTATATCGAAGAACGTGCCCCTGAAATTACGCGTTTTGAAGCAGCTTGTACATCTGATATTGTTGGGATTGACCATTTAACCCACTCATTAAAAAAGGCTATTGAACATTTTGGCCAAACAGAATTAGGAAGATTGCGGTTTGTCACAAAATTTCATCATGTCGATCACTTGCTCGATGCTAAGCATAACGGTCACACAAGATTTCGATTTAGTATTAACGCTGACTATGTGATTAAAAACTTTGAGCCAGGAACTTCACCTTTAGCGAAACGAATTGAAGCAGCTGGGAAAGTTGCAAGAGCAGGGTATCCACTTGGATTTATCGTCGCCCCGATTTATTTGCATGAAGGCTGGCAAGAGGGCTACTATAATATGTTTGAGCGCTTGGACGCAGAGTTACCGCACGATGCTCGGGATGATATCACCTTTGAATTCATACAGCACCGATTTACGAAGACGGCAAAAAATGTGATTGAGAAAAACTATCCAAAGACTAAGTTACAGTTAGATGAATCTTCAAGACGTCTTAAGTGGGGCAAGTACGGGATTGGTAAGTATATTTATCAGAAAGAAGAAGAGAACGAAATGAAGGAGAGGCTATACAGCTATATGGAGAAATTCTTTCCAAATGCGAAGCTCGAATACTTTACGTGAGTCCTATAAATCCGTTAAATAACCTGAAAAGCAGACGGCAAATTAGAGGAGCGTTGCTAGCACTTCTAGTTGACCGTCTGCTTTTTATTTTAACTTAGATTTTTTATCTAACGTCTAAATACGCAATAATGTGCCATTAGGCTTTGGTAACTCTTGATCATTTATGGCATTCATTTTACAATAATGCTTGAAAAATTGTTGTGCTAGCTCCTGTTCCTGTGTTTCACTTTTTAACGAAACGATATCAAGTAGGATTTGAGCCATCCATAAATTATCAAAATAGCGGTATTTACCTGTATTCCATGTCATTTTGTCAGGTGACCTTTCATTACTATAGTAGTTCCAGAAAAGCAGCCTATCTGCTTCTTGTTCTGTAAGCTGTATTTTGAATTTTGAATGCGCAGGAATATACCCATCCTCACAAAGCTTACCGATAAACTCCTCATTCACCATGTAGACACCTAAAATACGTCTGTCTTTTTCAGGCATGCCAGCATCAATCGCTGTTAACAGGACTGCGCTATTTTGATGCAAACGGGTTGGTTTTTTTGGTTTCCCGTTGCTATTACCACTTTTAATAACGCCTGAAAAAACCTTCCACTCTGAAAAAGATCTCGTCTGTTCGTCTTTGTCACACCAAAAAACCATTTGTGATTCTGGATGAAGCTTATGATTGTTCATCAGTTTTTCGTGTTCTAAACGAAGTTCCAGGTTTATTCGCTGTTGCTTTAATTCTTCTTCCTTCTTCCGTTCTTCCTCCTTTCGTTCTTGTTCCTTCTTTTGTAAAATTTTTTCAAGTAAATGTGCATCACTTTTATCATGTAGCTTTAAGTGCTTTCCAAAAACATCAGGGAAAATAAATTTTTTATTTTCCGAGGCGAAATTTATTTCAATACTAGAGTCATTTTGATTCACTATACTTCCTACACCAAAAAGCTTGTGTGTAACTTTCTTATTGATTAGATTCATTATTCTAGTCCTCCTTATAGAATAAGTACTCAGTTCCTAATAGATCGTTAGTTGAAAAATTTATTCAATCGGCTCTCTTTTAAAGCTCACACAACTGTTTGATTTATTTTCTCGATTAAAAAAGATATAAAAAAACGTATCCAAATTCTATCTACAAAAATGTAAAGCGAACTTCGAAATACGATTAGAAAAAAACAATTGTAAGACTATTATAACATTTTTAAAAATTTTATCAAATTTCTTATTGACAACATAATTTATCACAAGGTAAAATTTAGTTTTATCCTTTTCAACCCGTTTCATTTTCATTCTCATTTCGCTTTTTAGCTTACTATGCAACGGACCTACTCCATTGAATAAAAATAAACATGCTGGGACAAAACCCGAAAACACCATTTTTCTCGTTGAGAAAAATGGTGTTTTCTTAGTATGGAGAAAATTGATTTCCGTTCCGGGGACGCTTTCCGGGGGCACGGCCTGAGCCTGTAGTCTCAGGCGTCGTGCTGTTCCCCCAGGAGTCGCCCCTTCTCTATAATCAATTTATGAAGTAGCGAATTCTTACTATAGGTGTTCCTCGATTTCTATAAAATCTTTACTTATGTCCCAGCCGTTCTTAAAAATGTTCTATAATCGTCTACTGCTGTTTATTTATCTATTTTTTTATACAGCCTGTTAAAAATCAATTTTGTAAACTCTTCATATGAAGAGGATTTCTTCCCCCATAGGTTATACCACTTTCGAATCGTTTCTACTAACCAAAACGGAACAGAATCTCCATCTATTAAATGATAGTATTGCTCATATCCCTTTTTTAAATATTCCCATCGGTTATCATTTCCTGCTCGTATATATTCAGAGATATCGAGTATTTTTGCTCTACCGTTTTGTAGTAAAATATTTTTCAAATGAATATCTCGTGGGTTCAGGCCTTTATTCCGAACATATTTTCTTGCTGCCTCCACATCCTTTACAACCTGCTCCGGAATGTGAACACCTTGTAGAATGCAGTCAAAGAGCGTGATCCCTTCTTCGTAGCTTAAAACGAGGAATTCGTCGTAAGAAGCAAAACATGTTGAAAAGAAAGGTGAATCGCCTAAAACCTGATAAACATTCGCTTCAATTTTTACTTTGTTTCTTTTATCCTCGGCATATAATTTAAATGCATAGGCTGGGGCTGAAAGAGACTGAAAAACGGCCGCATCTGTCCCGACCCCTATACACTTCAAATCATCCGCTTCGCCAATTATAGTTACCGGCTCATTATTTGGATTTGAAAAAACTTTAATTTTTGAAAGAGAGCTTATAGCTATATCCCAATCATTTCCCATATAATCTCTCCCTTTATTCACATTGAAGAACACTGCACTATCCAATTATTTTAATATAATTTAATCAAAAATACCTTAAATATGAGTTGGAAAGTAAATAAAGCCATTATTCGAATCGTTGCACTAGGCGAATACCATCAGCCACACTCCCGCCCCTCACTTCACTTAAAATTTCGCGTTTGTTCTTAGAAAATTTATGTATGAATTCTACTACTCTAATAGAAATTATCGCCTTCATATTATTGCAATGTGATCGGATATACTTTAGCCCAGCTTAAGTCTTTCCATAATTTCTTTCCATAATAAGAAAAGACAATATAACCTTTTTCATTATTATCTGCATTCGGGATATAATAATAATTGAGCTCTACCGAAGACTTTTTGCCGTAATAAAAAAATCCGTCTACTGTACTGGATTTACTTTTGTCTACTATATTCACATTCTGTTCTTTTAACGTATCTACCGCAATATCATATGTGCGATAATCCATTCCTATATGATAATCATTATCTTGACTATCAGGATAGTTCATCATTGTAGATTCTATTGTATGAGGTAAGAAAATATAAACATGATAAAAATTATTTTCGTCAAAATCTATTCTTTCAATATTATTTATGTTTAATTGTAATTGTATATTTTTTTTAGCATCGGTATCATTTTTCAATTCATAAACAATATCTATATTATCATCGATTATATCGGGCTTTAAAGAGTAATGAGTAGCAAATACAACTAACAAAAGCATGGTCATAATTATAAAAAAATTTTTCATTTCACATTTCCCCTTTTGTAGTTTATTATCCCTTTTTCCTATATGTGAATAACATTCGTCATTTTTAAGGCAATTGCAGCCATAATGTACACGCTATTTCTAGTATTAGCACGTATTTCAGCGCTCAATCCTGTTTCTCCAGCTCTAAGTCTTTCATAATAGGGAAATACTTTTTAAAATTTATCTTTATAAATCGGTCGTGGCATTTTGATTTTACATGAGGGCTCTATTTCTGATCTTGTTACAATTAATCGATTCCCGTTTGATTTTAAATTAAAATGTAACCCTGTCTTAGTTTGGAGTGTCATCGGACTATCTTTACATTCATCTAATAAACTTCCCCATACTTCCTCGGCCTTCATATTACTACCTCCTCACACTCTTTTAAATTTATTAAATCTATTCTGACAAAAAAAGAACGAATTCCTCTAACAGGAATTTGTTCTCTAAATTTTTAATACTAACTCCAACTACACAGCCGTTTCAAAAAGTAATGCGTGTTGAGGGGATGATATAGAATGGATGGTAACTCATCTTAAAGAAATTATGAGGCTAGTTTTGTATATTGAATCATTTTGATAATGCCAATTTTATATGAGCTAAGTGATGCTCTTCGTGCCAAGCGAGCTTTGCAATCTTTGATGAAACTTTTATTTTGCCGTTTACTTGGTGAGTAAATGCTCGGTCCAGATCCTCTTCAGTTAAACTGTGTCCTAAAGATACGATACGCTCATTTACGCCTTCAAGAATTTTAATAGAGCTTTCAACCGGAAGCTCTGTATCCCGTTGAACAGCCCACTTTTCTTCATCGAAAGCTGGAACTGTTGGATTGTCATCTGTTAAAGCGAGCTTCAAACGTTGATACATTGTCAACTGAGAATCTGCAATGTGATGTACAAGCTGACGAACAGTCCATGCACCTTCACGATACGTTTTGCTTAATTCCTCATCCCTTAAAGAATCAACCGTTTCTCTTAATCGAACCTTGTATGTTTCGATCTGCTTTAACCATTCTTGAACATGTTCAAGTGTAACTTCTTCAGGAACTTGCAATTCTCCAATTGGGAATTTAACATCCATTTCCAAACCCCTTTTCCCGACTCAGTATTTACCAATTCATTGGTATTAACTTTTAATATAGCAATGGGCTAAGTCGTTGTAAACTTTCAACAAAAAACTACAAGATTTTATTCTCCTAGTTGCCTTATGAAACCCTTCTCTTTCCAAAACGTACTTATAGTTATTCATTCATTTAACAAGGCGGGACATTGATGTTAATAGCTTTTTATAGTACTCTTATTATCTTTTTAATTTTATTTATTGTAACGATAATTTATTTGGTCAGTCTTATAAAGCGGAAAAGGGCAACGGGCGGAAATGTCATAGCTTTATTCTTCCTGTTGCTATTAACAGGATTTGTTTCTGGTATTTATGGATTTGACTTTATTAAATTGCAAGCTGGAGAAGTAGAAAAGACGGAAGGGAATTGTTTTATTGAGTTTAATGATAACGGAAAAAGTATTGCAACGACTACGGTTGAAATAGACGAGAATGTCTATCAAATAAAAGGTGATACATACAATCATTTGCGGGATGGAACTTATGAATGTACAGTGCATTATTTACCAGTTACTAAAATTATTGAATCCCTCCACGTAGAAAAATAATAGGAATCAGTCTGCAATTTTTCTGATTCCTACTCATCTTTGTTCAACTATACTTCCCATTAGAATAACTTTCCGACACTGAGCTTGAGTACATTAATATTCTACCCCTGCAATGCCAAAGCCCCCAGGTCCAGCATGTGTGGAAATCATCGCACCTGCCCTCATCCACATTACATTTTCGAAACCTGCTTCCTTTGCGATTTCATCTATTCGTCTCTTAATACTTTCATCAAGTCCGATCGAGTAAATTAAATACAGCTGTTTTCGATCAATATCGTATTCGTGTAAGTAATCTCGCATGAGTTTTTCCGCCACTATGTTCATATTCCCACGATATTTTTTTGTTGATACAAGCTTCCCTTCTTGTAATTCGATGCACGGCTTTATTTTTAACAATGACCCGCCAATATAAGCAATGTTACTTACACGTCCACCCGCTTTTAGAAAGTCTAAACTGCCAGGAATGAAAGCTAGCCTAGTTTTTGGAACCACTGATTCTATTTTTTCTATTAAGAGATTATGGTCAATTGTCGGTTCTTCCTCAAGTAGAGTGGCCGCATATATCACGATTGCGGCTAATCCACCTGTCACGTTGAGCGTATCAATGAGGTAAATATCTTCAAAATCTTCTGCAGCAATTAACGCACTTTGAAACGAAGCTGATGCCTTTGACGTATAACCAATATGAATAATGATGCTATCAGGAAAATCCACTCTAATTTGTGTAAATAAATCCTGATACTCATGTACATTCGTTGCGGCTGTTGATGGTATTTTCTTGGTACGACTATGATACTCAAAAACTTCCTCTACAGATAGCTCACCGTCTAAGTAATCCTTCCCATCCATGATGACGTGCATCGGTACGACCCTAATTTGATATTTTTCAACCAGGTCTTTCGGTAAATCCGCTCCACTCTCTGTCGAAAAAATAATCCTTCTCATTGTACATCCCTTCCAAGTGCCACAGCCGTTCCTGTGTACTTAATTATTAGTATTTATTTTAAATATACACTAAAAGGTGGAATTATACATCGGAATATTCAGAAAACTAATCCACTATGTGTGGCATGTTATTCATCAACTACTATTAATTGTTCAACTAGTGCACCCGATCGATAAACTACTTAATCAAGATAGATTCTTTCTAAAGTAAAATCATTACGATTCTCATAAACCTTTAAGCGTACGAAAACTGATTTATCTTCTGATAAGTCATTCCAAATTTCAGTAATATTCCCCTCTCTGTATTCTTCGTTTTCAACTATGCTAAATGTATCTTTTTCGTTAAAATTAGATTCTTTAACGCCAAAGTATCCTTCTACAACGACAACATATTCATTATTATCTTGTTTTAATTCTCTAATTTCTATTGTTCCGAAATAGGTAGTTGAGGCATAGTAATTATAAAGAAAAATAAATAATAATACGCCCAAGATAATAATAATTTTCACTTTTCCAATTCTCTTCTTCCTCTTAATTACTACCATTTACCCCCACCCTTTCCGTAGTCTTCATTCTTCAACAAACCTGCCCCGTTAGTTCAATAACTTCAACAAAATCAATAAGCATGATATAAACTATAGTGAGCTTTTTTTCAAACTTCTTATATTAGTTTATAGCCAGCGCTATCAATCACAACATGGATCAAGCTGTTAAATAACTTTTGTTGAGAAGCATTTTGCCAATCCTCTTCATACTCAGCCATTAACCACATTACTTCATCGAGAAAAACGTGTTGTTTTGCCTTTTTCCAATAGGCTTTTTCATGATCGGTTAATACAATATATTCCCCATACCCTGATAAAAATAATTCCCATTCATCTATTGTAAAAACTCGGTTTGGGGCTTCTTCGTGCTCATTATGAAATAGTAGTAATGCCAGTGCTAGGTCAAAGATTCTTGGTACCCAAGCAGCATTATCAGGATCAATTAAATATGGTTCAGGGATTAACACTAAATTATTCGCTTTATAATCATGTGGCGTTGCAACATGGGGTAAGCCTGCATCGTAAATTTCCTGTTGACGCTCAACACTTTCAAGTAGCTTTGTTTTTAACCTTGGATCAATTGCAACTCCGGCTTTGTCTGCATGCTCTATAATTGCCGCCATACTCTCTTCTACTTCACTTTGATTAAAATCGTACACATCGTATTCAAGAAGATGGTATACATTTGAAGGAGGGGAAAAACTATGAATTTGTCCCAGCATTTTTCCAGCTTCGTAGATTTCTTTTTCTTTGCCAGAGTATTTCTCGCCCTCTATAAACCGATAAACAACATAATTTGTATCCTCAAATTTTTGTGGATTATCGGCTTGTAACTTAACAGGTGTTACAACATTTACCCCTTTATCCTTTAGCATATGGGTATACGCTATTACATTCTTTACTCTACTTTGCGTACGTTTTACAACAACATCCTTAGCACCATATTTCACTCGATACACTGGAGAATATGGATAAATGCTTACAGGCTCTTCTGCAGCTGTAAATCCAAATCTATTCAATATCTCTTTTCCATTCATTATTTTTAGCCACCTATCGTTATTATATAAAGCTCAACAATCTTCAAGTAAAACCTGCTGTTGATGCTATCGTCTTCAAACTGTTCAATTATGTACTCTAGTATGGTAACATCAATCTATAAAATATTACCAATTTTATAATGCCGTTTCCACTTACACAATAAAGAAAGGGAGTGTCTATACCATGAAAAAGAGAATACTTATGCTTTTATCTATGGGCTATGGGTACTCAACTGCAGTTTTCTTTTAGAAAAATAGAAATTGGTGGAGTCTGCCTTTTTTTAGAAGAGATGCAGAAAATTTATAATGAGTGAGGTAATATTATGAAAAACATTATTAGAAAAAACCCTAAGCTAATGCCGAATCCAGTGGGCGACTATAGTCATATCACTAGAGTGCCTCAGGGGGCAGCCTTAATCGTAACATCAGGGCAAATTGGAACAGATATGAAAGGCAATGTTCCGGAAAGTTTAAACGACCAAATAAGTAATACTTTTGTAAACATGAAAAAGGCTCTTGAATCAGAGGGGTTGTCTCAAGAGAATGTTATTAAGGTGAATATCTGGGCGACTGAAGAAATAGATTGGGATTATTTCGACCTTAAATGGAATGAGTTATTTCAGAATGAATACCCCTCTATGACAATTGCATATATATCAGCATTAGGATTACCTGAACTAAAAATAGAAATTGAACTATGGTGTGCTGAAATTTAATGGCGAAAAAGGAACAGTAATATAGGCAAGAGTTCGGTTAATGGAGAACCGTGTTCAGGGACACAATTCGCATATGAATCTGTGTCCCTGTTTTTGTTGTATCAACATTTTGACGCCTTATATCAATGAAATGGTACCTTGATCGGCACAAGAATTAGCAGTAGCGCATAAATTTATGAGCCTTTGTTATTTCCGTTGTTAAAAAACTTGCTAATTGGATATTAGAAAGATGCTCAAATAAATTAATTATTGTGAGATGAAGTTCTTTAACTAGCAGAGCAGTTTAGTTGAACAGTGTTATATAATAAATGGATATATTTAGTTTAAAAATCACATGTCTGTATAGGAGGGGATTGTATGTGGAGTTTTAGCACTTTAAAAGACAAACGTTATTGGATTCTTTTGATTCCAGCTATAACTATTTTGGTCTTGTTCGCTGTGTTTACCCCTAATTATATTGTTGAAAAATCATATTTTTTACCAATTTTTATAATTATGTTTATAGCTTTATTTTGGTCGACATACCATCTATGGACGTATTTAGGTGAGAAAAAGAAGAGAAATAATACGAATGACAGTTGCGATTTGTAATTTGCTTGTTCAATTAACAGAGGCTTTATTTGTTGAAGATCATTGAGCTGGTAGGCAGCTCTTTTTTTATTGAACTAAAGGGGCAGGATAGTTCAACAAGGAGCGATTGAAATATAATAAATATAGAGTTTTGGGGCATAATCATACTAATCAAATTTCAGGAGAATCGGAAATGAAAAAATTACTTTTTAACCTTATCTTCGTTCTAGTCATTCTTCCCTCGCAAACACACTCTGAGAATATTGTTGAAGAGTTTCCACCTTGTTCAGCAATACTTGAACCAACAAAAAACATACCTAACAATGCTAGAGGAGTAGTACTGATTTATAATATTGAAAGACAGTTTAATGATGAACGAACAAGTCTCAGTGTTCACGCACTTCATTTACCAAAACCATCTAGTTTCGGGGATTATAATGCTTATGAAGTATTAGCATATATCCCGAAAGAAATAAGTTGGATTTTCACGTTGTCCCCTGTAACTAAATACGGAGAAACTACTTGGGCTGGGAATTTGGATGAAGTTTCTCCTGGAATGCGACCTACTCGTATCAAAGTTCGGACAGTCAATACAGCGACAAAGAAAACGGGTCCTATTGTACTTGAAAAAATACTAAAATCTTGTTGAACTAACGGGGGCTTTAGTTCAATAAGTATAGTAAATTATTTTACCAAAAAGCGCTCAGAAATCTGAACGCTTTTACTTGTTTTTTATATAGCTAATTTACTGTTTGATGTACAAAAGTCAAAAAGGAATAAGTACATTATTGAAATTTAAACATTCATCTTCTTACAATAATTTTTTACACCATTTAACAATTACCCGCCCACTCCCCCTTTACATTTGTTCGTAAAAATATTTATTCACACTAACCCGCAATGTGAATATCGAGCACATTTTACTATATTAACGAACGATAATATTAGGGAAATATATTATTATTCGTTTTTATTTATTTTTGCAATTGTGAAATAGGTTCAAATATGTTATTTTATTATTTGCTAAAAAAATTCAATCACCCCCGTATAATCCTGATAATATGGTTCAGGAGTTTCTATGGAGCAACCTTAATTGCTCTACTATGGTTGGTGCATTTCTTTTATTGTATAGAGCGCATTATTTTATTGTATCGAGAGCATTTCTTATTTTATATAGATCGCATTTCAATTACTTTATTGGGCCTTTATCTTCATGAGGTTTTGTATCACGAATAGTGTCGTTTGTTGCTCCGCATATGGTGGCGTGTTGAGGGGAGAACAAGATGGACATTTGGAAGGACATATTAGCAGCACTTAGTGGCGTATTAAATGCTTTACCACAGGGTCTGCTCGCACTTACATTCGGTTTCGCTTCAATTCCTACTGCACTTGCATTTATAGTTGGTGCGTTTGGTAATGCAGCGACGAGTAGTGTCGCAGTGATTTCGTATCAGGCTGAAACCATTACATTAGCTGGTACAATGGGGAAAAACATGAGGGAACGACTCTCCATGATTTTCTTTGGAGCTGCCATTTTATTAGTTATCGGTCTTTTTGGTATTTTAGAAACTATTATTGACTGGATTGGACCTATCATTACGGCAGGTATGATGGCCGGTGTTGGACTTATGCTTTCTAAAGTAGCATGGGACATGGCGAAAAGTGATCGCATCGTCGGTATCGCTTCGATATTAAGTGCTTTCGTCGTGTACTTTGCAACGAAGGACTTAGTATACACAATCACAGCATCTGTTATTTTATCTAGTGTTGTGTATGCATTTACTAAAAAAGAAGGCAACAATCTTGCCGAACGCCCTGCAGTGAAAGAAGGGTTTCATTTACAAAAACTAATTGTCAACCCAATGGTTATTCGTGGAGCCTTAGCAATGGTATGTTTAAATATCGGAGCAAATATAGCGTTCGGTAAAATTAACGGTGAAATCGCCAATACGGATGTTAATGTAGATACGTTAACGGTAATTAGTAGCTTAGCAGATATGGTTTCTTCATTATTCGGTGGAGCCCCTGTTGAAATTGTCATTTCAGCAACTGCAAGTGCACCTCATGCTGTTTGGTCAGGTGTTTTGATGATGGTATTAATGGCCATCGTTCTAATTACAGGGCTTCTTCCTAAAATCGGAAAGTATGTACCAAGCTCTTCTATCGCTGGTTTCTTATTCGTCTTAGGTGCAATTGTTACTTTACCAGGTAATGCTGCAATGGCATTAACAGGCGAAGGTGCTGGAAATGGAATTGTTGGCGGTGTTACGATGGTTGTTACTGCGATTACCGATCCATTCCTTGGTATGGTGTCAGGAATCATTGTACAATTTCTTATGTCTTTATTCGGATTTTAATGGAGGATTCATACTATGAACACATATACATTGACTATCGGCTCTTTAACAAGAGAGCTCCCGATTATACCTATCTCTGATTCGTTAAGTATTGCTAGCTTTGTTATTCTTGGTGATACGGAAATCGTCAGCGTGACAGCACCTATGCTTGCTGATAAGTTACCAGAAGTTGATGTTTTAATTACAGCTGAAGCAAAAGGGATTCCCTTCGTTCATGAATTAGCGAAGTATTTGGGCATGCCGCGCTATATTGTCGCTAGAAAGTCAATCAAAGCGTATATGGAAGACCCCCTTGTTAGAGAAGTCAATTCAATCACAACACAAAAAGAGCAATTTCTCTGCCTTGATCGAAAGGATGCAGAATTCATTAAAGGCAAACGCGTTGCATTAATTGACGACGTCATTAGTAGTGGTGAATCCCTTCGCGCCCTTGCAGAGCTTGTTGAAAGTGCAGGCGCAAATATCGTCGCACAAGCAGCGATTTTAGCAGAAGGCGACGCAGCAAATCGCGACGACATTATCTTCTTAGAAAAGCTACCACTTTTTGAGTAACCTGTAGTAGGTATAGTCTTTTAACAAATAGAAACACCTTTGGCTAAGTAATGAGCTGGAGGTGTTTCTTCGTTTTATTGCTTTTTGGACATTATAATTTTATACACTTGTCAAAGTCTATTTTAGCCTAAAAGTAACTTCGCTTTTATATTATTCTGAAATAACAAACAAATTGACTTAACACCAACTTTCTTATATTCTAAAATTTATTTGATTATTGTGGGATGCCATAATGAACGCTTTTCATTGAAGTAGTAGATATTATGCTCAGCCCTACAAAATTTTCTCTATAAATACATGCATTCTAGCATAGGTGGTGGCTCTTCTTATTCATTTTAGAAGAGGGCTTATTTGTATGTTAACTGATAAAGGAGGAAGAAATGCAAAAAGGAAATCCGTGGGCATTAATTCCAATTGTTGTATTTTTAATTTTGTTTATCGGCTCAGGAATTGTATTAAATGATTTTTATGCATTCCCTGTAATCGTTGCCATTTCGATTGCAAGCACTGTTGCCCTTTTCATGAACCGCAAAGAAACGATCACAAAAAAAATTGAAACCTTTACGACCGGCGCCGGGAATTCGAACGTCATGTTAATGGTGATTATTTTCTTACTTGCCGGTGCATTTTCGGAAACTGCAAAAGGAATGGGTGCTATTGAAGCAACAGTAAACTTTGCACTCTCCATCCTGCCACAAAACTTATTAGTTGTTGGCTTATTCATAATCGCCTGTTTTATATCTTTAGCAATGGGCACTTCAGTTGGAACGATTGTTGCCCTCGCCCCAATAGGTTTAGCGATCGGGGAGCAAACAGGACTTTCAATACCGCTATTAATGGCAACTGTTATTGGTGGGGCTATGTTTGGCGATAATTTATCATTTATTTCGGATACAACTATAGCATCTGTCCGCTCACAAGGCGCAGAAATGAAAGACAAATTTAAGGTTAACTTTTTCATCGTATTACCAGCAGCAATTGTCACATGTGTTATTTTAGCCTTTTTGACGCTAAATTCCACAGCCCAAGTAACACATGCTAGCTTCTATTGGTACAAATTGATTCCTTATTTATTTGTCATTGTTTTTGCTTTGATTGGCGTAAATGTCTTTACCGTATTAGGTAGTGGGATCCTCCTCGCTGGAACTATCGGCTTAATTGATGGTAGTTATGAGGTGATGTCATTTATCAACGCAATTGGAAACGGTACTAGCAATATGTTTGAAATGGCGTTTTTAGCGATGTTAATTGCCGGTATGGTCGAGGTCATTAAGTATAATGGAGGCATTGATTTTATCGTAAGTGTTGCAACGCGTAAAATTAAGTCGCAGAAGGATGCTCAATTTGCAATGGCAGGTTTAGTTGGTTTAACCGACCTTTCAACTGCCAATAATACGATTGCCATTATGATTGCTGGACCATTAGCAAAAAAAATTGCCGATCAATACGATATTGAGCCACGTAAATCAGCAAGCATCATCGACATTTTTTCATGTGTCGTTCAAGGTATCATTCCGTACGGTGCACAATTTTTAGCAGCTGCCAGTATCGCCGGCATTTCCCCTATTTTAATTATGCAATATTCGTATTACTCCCTTTTAGTAGGAGTCTGCGGAGTCATTGCGATCCTCATCGGTTATCCGAAAACTAAAAATAAACCTATTCAAAAATCGTAAATGTATTCGCATTTACGATCTTTTTGCATTAACTACAATCCAAAATGCTGTGCCGAAATTCCCAATGAAAACCGGATTTTCGGCACAGCTATTTTTCATGGCATGGAGCTGACTCTAACCATGCGACAGCTTCAACAGTGTGGAAACTTCCTTGAGCATTATTACACTTAATGACATAATAAACGCAATGAGGTATGTAAAAAAAATCCAACCTATAATACATCATGCCTCCAGCTCTTCATAATGCATTACATAAAAGTTTAAGGAGGTAAAAAATGAGTCATTTAATTATTAAAAATGGAACAATCATTGATGTGGAAAATGGAGTGTCTTATGTAGGTACGATCGAAGTAGAGAGTAATCTGGTGAAAAGAATATTCAAAAGTGATGATGTGTTACCAGAAGGGGTATATACGATTGATGCTGAAGGTAAATATATTATCCCTGGCTTAATCGATATGCATTGTCATATTAATGAGCGATTTGCTCCCCATTTCGTTGCATCAGGAGTAACAACAATACGTAATACTGCTGGTAATGTTCTTTTACTAAAAAACTTAATTGAACAACCGGATGATGCACCAACACCACGAGTGTACGCATCTGATAGAATGATTGACGGAACACCTGGTCAATGGGGTCCAACAAGCTATGGTGCTCTCGTAACAGACGACCCAGAAGAAGCGAGGAAGGAAGTTCGTAGACAAGTAGAAGTGGGCGCAAAGTTTGTTAAATTGTATGGATGGATTAAAAGAGATGTGATGGCAGCAGCTGTAGATGAGGCGAAAAAGTATAACTTGGAAGTTGCCATTGATTTGGTGAATTCGAAAGATGTAACTGCTCTAGATGCAGCTGAGTGTGGGGTTACTTGGATTGAACATACATCGGGTTTTGCCCATGAGATGTATAAAGGGTGGAATTTATTTGTTGACCATGAGGAATGGGGTCATATCGATTGGGAAAACCCTGATCAAGAAAAAATTAAGGACCTTTGCGAAAAAATGTTGGCTTACAATGTGAAATTATGCCCAACAATGGTTATTTACGATCAATCTATCAAATATCCTGAGTTTTGGTCTCCTAAAAATATTGTTATAGAATCCGCTTCAAAGATAAATTTCATTGCGGAATATTGGAATCAACAAGCGGAACATGTAGAGTCGATAAAAAAATATAATGCCAAAACACATAACTTAGATAAAGCCATTGCTAAAATATACTATGATATGGGCGGAACAGTAGTTGCGGGAACGGATACGCCTGGCCTATTATACACATACCCTGGTATGGTTTTACACCGTGAACTCGAAATATTTGTGGAAATTGGCTTTACAGAATTGGAAGCTTTACAAGCAGCGACAGTCAATGCGGCAAAATCGATTCATCTGGATGGAATTGGAGTAATTAAAGAAGGATTTATCGCTGATTTAGTTATCTTAAACGAAGATCCATTAGAGAACATCCAACATACACAGGATATCCATATCATTGTAAAAGGCGGTAAACCTTATACACAAGAGGAAATACTGAGCCATATCCCGAGTGAGGATGAAGTGGAGAAATCAATGGCCAAATTTGTGGAACAATGGGAAGCAATAGCGGAATTAAGGGTTAAATGAGATTTGCCTTAAAGTAAACTCATTCTTCAATATTGAAAATGTCATTTTTAGCTTCATTAAATTGATTGGCAATATAGTTTCTTATCATTTCTTCTGTTGCAATCACATTTTAATATTTGCATAAAAATGATAAGCACTACATAATTTACTCACAGTTCCTTAGCTAAAAGACTTTTAATAAAATATAAAAAGAATGCTATTCTAATATACAGCTAAATCATGGTAAAATTTAGTTGTTATATGCTCGTTTTATGGAATTTAAATCGTAATTATAAACCCCTCCACAAAAAGTACTACATATTTTGGAGGGGAAAACTAACATTTAAGTTCCTATAACTATTACATAAAAAGGATATGGATATTAGGATGAAAGAGAAAAAAATATGTGAAAACAACGCATGTCAGTACGAAAATGATGCCAACACGAACTTTTGTGTACAATGTGGAGCGCTGTTTACAACGAATGGCGCATCTACATCTACACCGGTACCAGCAACACTTTTAGGAACGGAAGTATGTGAGCACGAGAATAACGGAAACGGGAAATTTTGTATAAAGTGCGGAGAACCCTTTGTAAATGACTTGGAGCCTTCAGCCACGGCAACAAATCATGAACCTAAAGGTAGTGACCAAGTACCACCTATTCAAAAGAAGAAATCTCCTTCGTTTCTTAATAAGAAGTTGTTGATTATGTTAGGTGCGCTCTTAGTCGTGTTATTTGGTAGCTATTGGATTTTAGAAAAAACATTTAGTAACAAAGATAGTTTAATAGCAACATTAGAGCAAGTGGTAGTGTCAGACGACGCAGACAAATTTTATGAAGCGTTAACAATTAATGATGCTTCGGACGTAGAGAAAAAAGCATACAAACAGTATTTAAAAGAAAATGATGTTAGTGAAATCGCAAATACATTAGTAAAATCGATTAGCGTATTACACGAGAGCGATCAGCTATTAACACAAGTTGCAACGGAAGATTCAGAGGTTGACCAATTTAAAGTTATTAAAATAAAAAAATTCGGGTTGTTCAATTCTTACGAAATTCAGCCTATTAAGTTTAAAGTATTTGCAGAAACAAATAGTAATGCGATTGAAGTAAGTATAGATGGTCAAAACAAGAGGTTATCAACAGACGAAAGCGTAAGTATCAGTAAATATTTACCTGGAAAATATCCATATACAGTGTTATGGGAGACTGAAATTGGCTCGGTAACAGTAGAGCGTCAAGTTGATATTTGGCCGAGTGAATCCAACGTGTTAGATGGTAGTTTGCCAATGTATGAAGTCGATTTGATCGACGGACCATACGATGAATGGAACTATTTAATTAATGGCAAGCAGCTTAACTTAAAGAAATACATAGTCGATGGTCGATTTGTTGTGCCAGAAGGTGTGGAATTTAAGCTAGTCGCTACTTTTAAAGAAAACGGTGTTTTATACGAGTCAGAACCAGTACAAATTAATGGTAGTGCTTATCCGGAGTTTAGCTTCCTAAAATACGAGCAAAAGCTTGAACTAGAAGCGGCCAAACAGGAGTTAGAACGTGAGAAAGAATATGCCAAGCAAGTGGCTGAGTCAGAAATTTCATCTTTAATTCAAAACTACTTAACTATTTATTCGTACGGCTATGTGGATGCTTTAAATACGGTAATCTCAACAGACTCAGCATTTTACGCGCAACAAGCGAAATATTTACAAAGCCTTCTTGATAAAAATACACAAGCAGAAATTGATGAGTACGATATTGTAAGCGTTCAAGAAAATGGTGGTGGAAGCTATACAGTTACAGTAGACGAGCTTTACACGATTATCAAACCAGATGCTAACCCAAAAGAAGTTAAACAAAAATCGATTTACACAGTGAAATTAATCGATGGTGAGTATCTTATTACGGGATTAAAGCTAGGGCAATAAATATTTGCATTGCAATTATTTAAGAGTCCTAGCTCTAAAATTGAAACACTAGTACAGCAGCTAAATATAATAAAAAATGAAGAAGTAGAAGTCCTTGTGGATAAGGATGTATTAAAAGCATATATCCTTAGTCAGTTAAACCCAGAACAACCACTCACAGAGCTTACACCTACAATCTTAGCTCGTTTCATTAACTAAATAACAATAAAAGCAGACGGCCAATTAGAAGTGCATTATCTCACTTCTAAACCGTCTGCTTTTTATGTTTCATACAATATTAAATTAGATATACCAAAGACCATCCTTATAAAGAGTAAGTTGCAGAGATTAGTCAACTAACTCCAACCACGCAACCGCTTCACAATATAGTATCACGTTAGTCTTATACAATTTGACAAATTCAACGTTGCAGGGGTAAATACTTATTTCCTATGCCCCATGAAACTAAAGTGTCAGTTCTATTGATGATTTCTTACCAATTGTTATCAAAATGTAAAACGCTAATGAGGAATAATGATTCTTATCTTCATTCATTTGGGAGTTCTTCAAACTTTGGTACTTTCTCAAGCTCAGCATCCCAATTTGCTTTATTTGCATAATAGATATGTCCTTGCGGCTTTATGTTTATATCACTGTCAATACTTCCTGCAGGCACGACCAGTAATTTTCCATCCATTTGTATATTTGGCAAAGCCGATCCACAATTAGTACAAAAACTTTTTATGTGCCCTTCTGAACGAAAATTAAAAGTTTTAGATTTTTCTTGACCAGACAGCCACCTTAGCTTGGCTGTAGAAGAAAATAGATTGGCTGCATGCGCTGAACCTGTATCTTTGCGACATCGCTCACAATGGCAAAGATAAAAATTTTCAAAATCTCCTTCTATTTGGTAAGTAATTTCACCACAAAGGCATGATCCTAAATATTTCATAATCAACTTCCCCTTCTTAATAAGTTCATTGCTTCATTAAAAAGTCTACACTGTTACTTAATATTAGCTCATTCTGAACATAGCATTCAACTTAACACGTGAGCTATTCATCAGTAACTTACCTTTTGTTAAATCGTCCAACCATTTTCGAAAAACGCACTTTGATCAGATTATCAAAAATACTATTTCTTTTTCCACAGACTAGAAACACACGAAAGCATCTAGTGAGTATAGGCTGAAACCCTTGATTCTATTCACTATTTTCTTGTCAGCAGACAGACGGTCTCAACATGCGTCGTATGCGGGAACATATCCACTGGCTGAACTTCCTGCGTCTTGTATCCGCCGTCCTCTAGGATGCGGAGGTCGCGGGCTAGTGTGGCTGGGTTGCAGGATACGTAGACAACACGTTTTGGCTTTTGCTCGATAATTGTGCGAAGTAACTCTTCGTCACAGCCTTTGCGTGGTGGATCGACGACGAGGACGTCTGCTTCCTTGCCTTCCTTGTACCAGCGTGGAATGACTTCTTCGGCCGCGCCTGCTTCAAAGTAAGTGTTGGTGAAGCCGTTCAGCTCGGCGTTGCGTTTTGCATCCTCAATCGCTTGTGAGACGATTTCTACGCCCATCACATGTCCGGCTTTTTGAGCTAGGAAGAGCGAGATGGAGCCGATGCCACAGTATGCATCGATCACACATTCATTTCCTTCAAGTCCTGCATAGTCGAGTGCCTGCTTGTACAGCACCTCCGTTTGCTCAGGGTTTACTTGATAAAATGAGCGAGCTGAGATTTCAAAGCGTACGTCGCCGATCTTATCTTCAATCGTATCCTTGCCCCATAGTGTAATCGTTGTGTCGCCAAAGATGACGTTGGTTTTCTCGCCGTTTACGTTTTGGACAATCGACGCAACATTCGGCACAAGGCGCTGAATCACTCCGACCACGGCGTCTTTTTGTGGCAATTTGCGTGATTTTGTCACAAGCACAACCATTACTTCATTTGTTGCACGACCTTTTCGAACAACAACATGGCGCAACTGGCCACTATGAGAGGCCTCATTGTAAGGCTGGAGACCTAGCTTCGTCAGCTCCCCTTTTAGTCCTGCTAAAACTGCATCCGCTTCACCTGTTTGGATTAAACAGCGCTCCATATCGACAATGCTATGTGATTTCGTTTTATAAAATCCCGCAATGGCACCCTCTTCGCCTTGAGCGAATGGAATTTGTGCTTTATTGCGATAGCTCCACGGATGCTCCATACCCTTTACAGGTAACACGGGTGCATCTATCTTCCCTAAGCGCTGCATCACATTTTGAACCATTTTTTGCTTCCACTTCAATTGCCCCTCGTATGATAAGTGCTGCAATTGACAGCCGCCACACTGCTTAAAATATTCACAAGGCGCTTCTACACGATCCGGTGATGGCTCGATTATTTCAACAACCTTTGCAAAGCCGTAGTTTTTTAATGTTTTTAAAACATGCACTTCCACTTTTTCTCCCGGCAATGCACCTTGGATAAATAATGGATAGCCATCTATTTTGGCGACACCATTTCCGTCATGTGTTAAATCCTCTATATAAACAATGGCACGTTCATTTTTTTGTATTGGTACAGTCATGTTTTGTCCTCCATTTCAATTCTTTTATTGTAGCATGTGTTGGCAAAAAACTACTCATTAAAGTTAATTCGTGAAAAAATGAGCAATAATTCATTTGTCATTATCAGGTAAATTATTTACAATCAATAGTAAACATAGTAAAAAAATAATAGGAACTAGGAAAGGAGACACCTTTTATGTCTGTTCGAAAAAAATTGAATATAGGGTTTTTAGTACTATCATCGATTGTATACATTTCACTAATCATCATGTCTGTTCAATTTTACAGAGTCAGTGAAAAAGTAGAGGAAACGATAGATTCTCGAATCGTTCAGCTACAAATAGGTAAAGATATACAAAACGAGCTCATCTCTCAAGGTATGTACGCCCGTGCCTTTATTCAGGAGCAATCACAGGATAACCTACAATTACTAGATTCTCACAAGGAGCAGTTGGAGGCCTCTCTTCTAAGCCTAACAGAAATCGCTTCTTCTAAAGAGGTAAAGGGTTATGCAAATTCGCTAACTGAAAAAAACAAAGAAGTTCAACAGATTCTTCTAGAGGTTCAAGATAAGGTAGAAAAAAGTGAATTAAATACGGCTATTTCCCTAATGAATGTTAATTTTTCAGTAGCCTATGAAGAAATGCATGCTACTCTCGTACAATTAATCGATTATCAGCAAAGTAAGCTCGATGAAATTGCAGCTAGTACAAAAAGGACCGCTACTATCTCTACCTTATTAGCGATTAGCTGTATTGTTGTGACAATTATTATTTCTTCATTCCTAATGATTTACGTTCGTCGAGAAATTACGGGTCCACTTCACAAAGTAGTAGCGGCGGCTAAACTCATAGCAGATGGGGATTTAACGGTTGAAGACACTAATTATTCGAAAAAGGATGAGATTGGTGATTTATCCCTTGCCTTTAATACAATGAAGCATAACTTATTGAATATTTTACAGAGCATCCAAGCGAATACAAATCATTTATCGGCCTCTGCAGCTCAGCTTTCTAAAAGTACAGAGGAAATGTCCGCCTCTTCGATGGATATCGCTCAGCGTGTAAACGAAACATCGGATATGGCCAGTCGTACAACAGCGGCAGCTAAAGAAAGTGCCATTGCGATGGAAGAAACGGCAACGGGTGTCCAGCGAATTGCAGAGGCTACGCAATTTCTTCACCAAAATGCGCTGAATTCAACAGCCTCAGCTCATACTGGTGTAGAAACAGTTGAGAAAGCTCAAACTCAAATGAGCGTTATTTCTGATTCAACGACGCTTATTTCAGAATTAACAACGAAGCTTAGTAAGCAGTCAGAGGAAATTAATAGTATGACAAAGGTAATCACAGACATTACTGATCAAACTAATCTTCTTGCTTTAAATGCTGCTATCGAGGCAGCACGAGCAGGTGAACACGGCAAAGGCTTTGCTGTGGTTGCTGATGAAGTAAAAAAACTAGCCGAGCAATCGAAGGATTCTGCTACTCGAATTGTTCAACTCACTGAAGAAATACAAAATGATACGAAGAATGTGGAAAAAGCCGTGATGGATGGCTTACACTCCGTTTCAGAGGGTGTCCATATTATTGAACATGCTGGAGAGACTTTTACGGCAATTGCTAATAATATTGTCGGGATTACAAATCAAATCGAAGAAATTTCAGCAACATCGGAGCAAATTTCAGCAAGTGCTGAAGAAGTATTAGCATCCGTCAATGAAATTGCGTATAACACAGAACAAACGTCATCTAACTTTACTAGAATAGCTGAGACGACAGATGAGCAATCAGACAAAACAATCCAAATCAATGACGTATCATTAGACCTCAGCAATAACGCCCAAGAGCTCCAAGTACTTGCGAAGAAGTTTAAGCTGTAATTTAGACAAAGTTATCAGCTCGCAGTGCACTTAGCTATTAAAAAAACTGCACCTCCAATTGTTATAGTGTCTAACAATTGGGGGCAGTTCACTTCGAGATATACGAAGTTGCATTTTTTAAGTCCAGCCACTTTCATAAAAATATTCTTTATATAAAATGGACAAGACTCTTTAAAGCACATGAAGTGAAGGGCGGCGACTCCAGCGGGAAAAGCGAGAAAGTCGAGACCCCACAGGAGTGAAGCATGAACGACGAGGAGGCTCGACCTCGCCCGCGGAAAGCGTCCGCCCGTAACGGAATGTGCCATCTAGTACACATTTGGGTGAAGAGACTTATTTTATTTCTTTTCTTTAGTAACTTGTCGATCCATCGGTGCCCATAAGAAAGCTAGGACAATACCAATAATCACAACGATAAACGGTGCATAGAACATAATAAATGCATCCATTGCTAGCGCCTCCTTTTACGCATGATTGTCTTCTTTTCCTGTAACGTAATTTTTGTTAAACAGGAATAGCTTCAGCAGTAAATATAGGGATGGTAGTAGTAAGCCTAAACCTAATATAAACACGACCACTAGGGCTATCGCCATTTGCTTACTCGTAAAGCTATCATAAATCGTTAAATACGGATACAGTAAATATGGGTATTGCGCGATGCCATAGGCGAAAAAGGCAAAGGCGAATTGGGCAATTAATAGACCTACCGCTAAACCATATTTTTTACGCATCCATAGGAGACCAATCGTAATAACAAAAAGCACTGCTGAAATCGCGAACATCCACCACAGGTCCACCATACTCTCATAGCTTTCCCGGTTGATGGATTTCATTTCATACATAATCCCAAGTGCAGCAACCATTAAAGGCACAGCCCATAGGAGGGCGTATTTTCGCATAAGGCTTGTCGCCTCTTTATCATTTGCCTTATGTGCATACCACGTTAGGAATACAGCTGAAATATAGAGCACTGCGGCGATACTAAGAACAACAATGCTCCATGCAAATGTACTCGTGTACAGCGTCCAATAATTTAATACCGGCTGTTCGTTGACGATATCAACGTAGCCACCACCTGCGATCGCGAATACGACAGAAAGAGAAGCTGGAATGAGTAAGCCTGCTACACCATACGTCAACGTGTAGCCGATATGTCCGCGCGAGCCGTAAGCCTCAAAAGCATAGTACGATCCTCGAATGGCTAGTAGCACAAGTGAAATGCTCACCGGTACAAGTAAAATCGTGCCATAGTAAAAGGCCGTTTGTGGGAAAAAGCCAACAATTCCAACAAAAAAGAACACTAGGAAGACATTCGTTACTTCCCATACTGGTGATAAATAGCGTTGAATAATATTCGTTAAAATATGGTTTTTACCGACGAGTAAACTGTAAGCATTGAAAAAGCCAGCTCCAAAATCAATGGAAGCGACAATGACATAGCCAAATAAGAAAATCCAGAGCACTGAAATTCCTAATATTTCTAACGTCATAAAATATCACCGCCTTTTTCTGAATGACGATCGGCAATTTCTCGTTCAATAGGATTCTTTTTAAACATTCGAGTTAATACAACAACACTGCCTATTCCTAGAACTAAATAGACGCCTGCAAATAATACCAGCATCCAGTCTACATGATCGCTTGTCGTAGCACCCTCTGATGTTCGCATAAGACCATATAAAATCCACGGCTGTCGCCCAACCTCTGCTAGCCACCAGCCGGCTTCAATCGCAATAATTGAAAGCGGGCCACCTGCAACGATTATCCAACGGAACCAACGACTATGAATGAACTGCCAGCCTCGCCCTTTTCCAACAACATACAGGATTGAAACGAGCGCCATAAACATGCCGATAAACACCATAATATTAAATAAATAATGAATATACAGCGGCGGTCGATCTTCCTCTGGGAATTGATCTAAACCGATTACCTCTGCATTCGGATTATTATGCGCTAAAATACTTAGGGCATAAGGAATTCTAATTTCATACTTTATTTCCCCATCTTGCATAATCCCGAATAAGATTAACGACGCTTTATCCTCTGTTTCAAAATGCCATTCTGCTGCAGCTAATTTTTCTGGCTGATATTCTGCTAAATATTTTCCGGAAAAGTCCCCGATAACGGCTGCTGCAATAGAAAAGATCAAACCAATTTTCATGAGTAAGAATAAAGACTTTTTATGGTACACATGATCCGAGCCCTTTAGCATTCGATAGCCTGCAATAGATGCTAGCACAAAAGCAGAAGTCATATACGCTGTTACGAGCACATGCGCCACCTTTGTCGGCATAGAGGGGTTAAACATCGCTAGAAACGGTTGAATATTTACTAGCTGTCCGTTAACAATATCAAAGCCCTGCGGTGAGTTCATAAAAGCATTCACAATCGTAATAAATACGGCCGACATCGAGGCCCCAACTGCAACTGGGATAAGCAGAAGCATGTGCTTTTTCTGACTATCAAATCGATCCCAAGTGTATAGGTAAATCCCTAAAAAGATTGCTTCAAAGAAAAACGCAAAGGTTTCCATGAATAGCGGCAGGGCGATCGTTTGACCTGCCATCCTCATAAAGTTTGGCCATAGCAAGGATAATTGCAGACCAATTGCTGTCCCGGTTACAACACCTACTGCTACTGTTATTACGAATCCCCGCGCCCAGCGCCTAGCCATTAAAATGTAGTGCTCATCGTTCTTTTTGTATCCCGTCCACTGAGCAATCATAATCATTAGCGGTACACCGACGCCAATAGTAGCATAAATAATATGGAATGATAACGTCAGTTCTGTTAAAACTCTACTCCAAAAAACTGCTGATTCATTCACCATTTGTTAATCCTCCTTAACCGCTAAATACTTTTCCAAGAATGGAGAGTAGCATAATAATTCCAACACCAAAACTTAACAGGATGAGCTTTCGTTCTTGGGTTTTGTACAATCGCAACACTTCCTTCTCTTACTGATATCCCTATTTTCCACTATAACAATGAAAAAAACCTTTATAATGGACTGAAATATCAGCCTATTTATAAAGGTTTCGATTTTTGTTCAATGAATATACGCATAATTGCCAAAGTTTTTTCTCATACATTTCACAAATGCTGTTCTGAAGCCATTTCCACTCGATCTTCGTCACGAATTTTTGCTAGTGGCACAAAAATATCGATATGTCGTTTTAAGTTTTCAAACGTTGCTGGCGCGTCTCCACCATATTCACCATCTAGGTTTAAATGAACCTCATCTTGTGATGTCACTTTTACTACGCTTGCCTTTTTATAGATTAGACGATCATCCTTTAAATGCTCACCTTTTAGGGCCAAGGCAGCAAGCTGAACAAACTCAGGTAAGCTCACTTTTTTCAGCACAATTAATGTAAACTTGCCGTCATTGATACTTGCATCGGGAGCAAGCTTTTCAAAGCCACCGACCGAATTTGTTAAGCCACATAAGAACATCATGGCATCACCATCAAACACTTCGCCGTCGTATTCAATACGCATATGGGATGCACGAATGGATGGAATCATCTCAACTGCCTTTAAATAATAGGCTAGCTGACCAAGCACTGTTTTCATCTTGCTTGGTACCTCATATGTGAGCTCTGTGATTCGCCCGCCAGCAGCAATATTAATGAAATAGCGTTCTCCATTAAGTAGACCAACATCTACCGGTATTGTATCCCCTTGAATAATAATATCGATGGCTTCTCCCACATTTCGCGGAATATGTACAGCACGTGCAAAATCATTTGTTGTACCCATTGGAATAAGACCAATTTTGGGGCGATTTTCAAATTGGCTTACGCCTGATACAACCTCGTTTAGCGTCCCATCTCCACCAACTGCAATAATAATATCAAATCCACGTTGAACTGCGATTTTTGCTGCATTAGTTGCGTCGCCCTCACATGTTGTCGCATGACAGGATGTCTCATAGCCTGCTACCTCTAGTTTTTCCAATACTTCTGGCAAATGTTTTTTAAACGCCTCTCGTCCAGATGTAGGGTTATAAATTATTCTAGCTTTTTTCATTTTCATCATCCTACAAGTTTATTTTTTCTTTTACTATTTACGATAATTTACAAAAAAAGTTGCACTCTATTCATAATCTACATTTTACTGTAATACAATTAATTTTAGTACCATACATTTTTATATTATGGGGATTTTAAAATATTTTATGAAGAATGGGGGAATATTTTTCACTATCTTTTACATTATCTAGTATTTGGAATATTTAATCAATCTAGCTTTACTTTTTAGAGATTTGAATCTATTTCGTTGTCAAATTTCTGAAAATTGATAGGAACACAAATTTTAAGGAGGGCATTCTATGAAATGGAACAAGTTTTTAATGATGTTTATGGTACTAGCCTTTGCCGTCATTCTCGCAGCCTGTAACTTTGGTGGAGAAGAGACAACAGACAAGGAAGACGAAACAGATGATGGTAAAACTGAAGCACCTGCAGCAAAAGAATTGAACCTATTAATAGCATCAGAGCCACCAGACCTACATCCACAGTTGGCGACGGATACAACTTCAGGGGCGATTTTACAAAACACATTTGAAGGATTAGTGACAATGATTGATGGTAAGCCCGAGTTAACTGGTGCTTCAGATGTTAAGGTTAGTGATGATTTATTAACGTATACATTCACTTTACGTGATGCAAAATGGTCGAACGGCGATCCAGTAACGGCTGAGGACTATGCGTATGCTTGGATGTTTGGACTAAATCCTGAAAATGCATCAGAATATGCGTCAATCCTTTATGCCATTAAAGGAGCTGAAGCTTACAACTTAGGACAAGGCAAGGCTGAAGATGTAGCGATCAAAGTTATCGATCCAAAAACGATTGAGGTTACTTTAGAGGCTCCAACACCTTATTTCTTAGAATTAGTGGCATTCAAAACGTACTTCCCTATTCACAAAGCAACTTCTGAATCGAATCCAAAATGGTATACAGAAGCAGATGGCTTTATCTCAAATGGTGCCTTTACTTTAGCTGATTGGCAGCATAGCGGTTCACTTACGTTAAAGAAAAACGAGCAATATTGGGATGCAGCAAATGTGAAGCTTTCTCAAGTAAATCTAGAAATGGTAGAGTCCGAAGTAACGCAAATTACGAAGTTTGATTCAGGCGAAATTGATTTCTTAGGTACTTCTTTCGGCTCGATTTCCTTAGATGCTATCGAGCGTTTAAAATCTGAGGATAAATTACAAATCGCTGACTATACGGGTGTTTATATGTACAAATTCAATACGACAGATAAAGTGATGTCAAATGCGAATATCCGTAAAGCTTTAACACTAGCAATTGACCGTGCTAGCCTCCTAAAAAATATTACTAAGGGTGAGCAAGTACCTGCTCTAGGCTTAGTTCCAAGTTCAGTTGAAGGATTTGGTGATGATGCTGGCTTCTACAAGGACAATGATATTGAAGGGGCAAAAGCAGCTTTAGCAGAAGGCTTAAAGGAGCTTGGTATTTCTAATCCAAGTGAACTAGAAATTACGCTTTCGTTCAATACAAGTGAAGCCCACTCTGCCATTGCACAATTCATTCAAGAGGGCTGGTCGAAAAACTTAGGCATTAAAGTGAATTTAGATAATGCTGAGTGGCAAGTGTATTTAGATAAGCTAAGTAACCTTGATTATCAAGTTGGTCGTTTAGGCTGGATTGCTGATTATAACGATGCTTACACATTCTTAGAGCAATATGATTCAGCTAAAAACGGTAACAACGATACAGGCTGGGAAAACCCAGAGTATACAAAATTAGTTCATCAATCTAGAACTGAGACTGATGCGGCAAAACGTTTAGAGATGTTACAAAAGGCAGAAGAAATTTTCATGACTGAATTGCCTGTAGCACCAATCTATTACTATACGAACCTTTATGTTAAACAAGATTATGTACAAAATATGAAGCCTGATGCATTAGGCAATATTAACTTAAAATACGTTGATGTAACAAAATAAT
This sequence comes from Lysinibacillus sp. 54212, assembly GCF_036662795.1. Classification (NCBI taxonomy): domain Bacteria; kingdom Bacillati; phylum Bacillota; class Bacilli; order Caryophanales; family Bacillaceae; genus Lysinibacillus; species Lysinibacillus sp. 54212. The sequence goes on along the minus strand of NZ_JBAFWZ010000002.1, from coordinate 36,158 downwards.
CATTAACGTGTCATAAGTACAGAAAGGCTGCGAATAATCGAGAGATCGGTTCATGCAGCCTTTCTTGTTTTCTTAATATGATCACTTTTTGGTTGTCACTGTGGATTGTAGATCGTTGATTTCCGTTATAGGCGGACGCTTTCCCGCTGGAGTCGCCGCCTTCCACTTCAGTCAACTACATTCAACTGTCTCAGATTCGGATGAAAAATGATTTTTACTAAAGGGGTTTCGTTAATTTATTTAGAACGCTACAGAGTAATGTTTTTTTGCACCGGAAGTGAAGCAGTAGGTGTAAAGCTTCCTGAAGGATAACGAGTGCCGAAGCGGAAGGTAATAGCCATTCTGTTATATACAAATAAACGTTTGTTTTTTTCTCATTTTTAGGTACTTATTCAAATCAAATAGCGAGGAGGTTATAGAATGCTAAATTATATTTTGAAGCGGCTAGTTTATATTTTAATAGCCTTACTGTTAATTATTACGGCAACATTCTTCTTAATGAAATTAGCCCCTGGTAGTCCTTTTGCAAGCGAAAAAAACTTTCCTCCCGAAATTGAAGCTCAATTAATGGCCAAATATGGTTTAGATAATCCTTGGTATATTCAATATAAGGATTACTTAATTTCGACACTTACTTTTGATTTTGGTGAATCTACAAAATATACAGGCCGCTCTACAAATGACATCATCTTTGAAAGCTTTCCTATTTCGTTAACGCTCGGTATTGAAGCGATGCTGCTCGCAATCTCATTTGGCGTATTTTTAGGCATCGTGTCGGCACTGTATCATAATAAAATCCCTGATTACATCTCGACCATTATCGCCATTTTTGGAATTTCTGTTCCGTCATTTATATTAGCTGGATTATTACAATACTATTTAGCCTTTGAACTAAAATTATTCCCTGTGAGTGGTTGGAAAGGATTTATTTACAGTGTTTTACCTGCTTCAGCAATCGCTCTTACTCAGGCAGGCTTTATTGCGAAGCTAACTCGCTCCAGCATGCTAGAGCATACTCATAGTGATTATGTAAAACTCGCCCGTGCAAAGGGGCTTGGTAAATGGACAACGGTTTTCAAGCATACACTTCGTAACGCCTTATTACCTGTTGTCACTTATTTAGGACCATTAACGGCTGCTGTCGTTACAGGAAGTTTTATCATTGAACAAATTTTTGCGATTCCAGGACTCGGTCGTCATTTTGTAACGAGTATTACGAATCGTGATTACACCGTCATTATGGGCACGACTGTTTTTTACTCGATCATTCTTCTGTTCTGTGTACTGATCATTGATATCCTTTATAGCGTCATCGATCCACGAATTAAACTGAAGGGAGCGAAAAAATAATGGCTAAAAACGATCCTTATACTGATAACCTATCCCGAGAGATGTTTAACGTTGTCGGTAGTCGAACGAATGAAGCAGACAAGCTTTCCGATAAATCGGTGTCCTTTTGGAAGGAAGTTATGCTTCGTTTTTCTCAAAACAAACTTGCTATTATAGGGTTAATCTTATTAGTAATTATTGTGCTAATGGCTATTTTCGTTCCTATTTTTTCTCCGTATAAATATAGTGATCAATTAGGGCTTTATAATACTGCCCCTTCTGCTATCCATTGGTTCGGTACGGATGATTTAGCTCGCGATATGTTTGTTCGTGTATGGTACGGGGCGCGTATTTCTTTATTCATCGGTTTAGCTGCTGCCTTAATCGATTTAATTATCGGTGTTTTATGGGGTAGTATTGCAGGCCTTTCTGGTGGTCGTGTAGATAATATTATGATGCGTATTGCAGATGTATTAACGGCTGTCCCTTATTTACTTGTTGTGATTATTCTACTCGTCGTCATGAAGCCAGGTTTAATTCCGATGATTATCGCTCTTTCGATTACAGGCTGGATTAATATGGCGCGTATCGTACGGGGCGAGGTTTTGTCGATTAAAAATCAAGAATATGTGCTAGCGGCGCGTACGTTAGGTGCTGGAAAGTGGCATTTAATTAAACGGCATTTAATTCCCAATGCACTCGGGGCAATTCTCGTGACGATGACATTAACAGTACCTGTTGCCATTTTTACAGAGGCTTTTTTAAGCTACTTAGGCTTAGGTGTTAGCCTACCTCAGGCGAGCTGGGGAACGATGGCATCTGAAGGTAGTAAGGCGCTTAGATCGGCACCGTGGCGGCTCTTATTCCCTGCTCTTTTTATCTCGTTAACCATTTTTGCATTTAACGCAGTTGGAGATGGCCTTCGAGATGCACTTGATCCGAAATTACGAAAATAAGGGGGGGCTTGCTATGAATAAGCTACTTGAAGTAAAAGACTTGCACATCCATTTTAAAACCTTTGCAGGTATCGTTCAGGCCGTACGTGGTGTCAATTTCGAGCTATATGAAGGAGAAACCCTTGCCATTGTAGGTGAATCGGGCTCTGGAAAAAGTGTAACGAGTAACGCTCTAATGAAGCTAATTCCTCAGCCACCTGGTTTTTATAAAGGAGGACAAATCGTATTCCAAGGACGAGATTTAGTTCAACTTACGGAAAAGGAAATGTCCAAAATTCGCGGAAATGATATGGCGATGATTTTCCAGGACCCAATGACAGCGCTAAATCCTACAATGCGTGTTGGTCGCCAAATTACTGAGGTGATATTAAAGCATCAGAAGGTATCGCGTAGTGTTGCGAAAACGCGTGCCACTGAATTATTAGCACAGGTTGGAATTCCACTCCCAGAAAAACGTTTTCGCCAATTTCCGCATGAGCTAAGCGGGGGGATGCGTCAGCGTGTGGTAATCGCGATAGCATTAGCAGCAAATCCGAAGCTATTAATTGCCGATGAGCCGACTACAGCACTTGATGTGACAATTCAAGCGCAAATACTAGAGCTGATGAAGGATATCCAAAAAAAGAATAATACGTCGATTATTTTTATTACACATGATTTAGGTGTTGTGGCGAACGTTGCAGACCGTGTAGCTGTTATGTATGCTGGGCAAATTGTGGAGTACGGTACCGTAAATGAAATATTCTACAACCCGCAGCATCCATACACGTGGGGTTTGCTCGGCTCAATGCCTGATTTAAATAATGATAGCGATGAGCTCCTACGTGCGATTCCAGGCTCCCCTCCTAACCTGATTGATCCACCTAATGGAGATGCCTTTGCTCCACGTAATGAGTTTGCACTAGCTATTGATTATGTTCAGGAGCCACCAATGTTTCAGGTGTCGGACACTCATTTTGCCAAAACATGGTTATTACATCCGGATGCACCAAAGATTCCAGTTCCGCCTTTAGTTTCTAAACGAATCCAGGGCTATTTGCAGGAGGAGAAACTCTATGCCAAATAAAATATTAGAGGTCAAAAATTTAAAGCAATATTTTGGGACAAGGAAGCAGCCGATTAAAGCTGTTGATGGCATTAGCTTTGATGTGTTTGAAGGCGAGACACTCGGGCTTGTAGGTGAATCTGGTTGCGGTAAATCTACAACGGGCCGCTCTATCGTTCATCTTTACGATATTACAGAGGGAGAAATTATTTTTAAAGGGAAAAACGTTAGTGATATTTCTTCTAAAAAAGAATTACGGCAGTTTAATCGTGAAATGCAAATGATTTTTCAGGATCCTTATGCATCATTAAACCCCCGTATGACAGCGGGTGAAATAATCGGTGAGGCATTCGATATTCACCGACTTTATAGGAATAAAAAAGAGCGTGCTGAAAAAATTGTGTCCCTATTAGAGGCTGTGGGGTTAAATCGTGAGCATGCGAACCGTTATGCACATGAGTTTTCTGGTGGACAGCGGCAACGTATCGGGATTGCTCGTGCACTTAGCTTGAATCCTAGCTTTATTATTGCAGATGAGCCGATTTCAGCACTCGATGTTTCGATTCAAGCTCAAGTAGTTAATTTATTAAAGAGGCTTCAAAAGGAGCTTAAATTAACGTTTTTATTTATTGCACATGATCTTTCTATGGTGAAGTATATTAGTGACCGAATTGCCGTGATGTATAGAGGTAAAATAATCGAGCTAGGCCCTGCAGAGGAAATTTATCATGGGCCGATTCATCCCTATACAAAGTCACTATTATCAGCTGTGCCACAGCCAAATCCATTGTTAGAAAAACGTCGTCAACGCATTCCATACGAGCATGAAGAAACGACTGCAATGGAAAGCATGTATGAGGTGCGTCCACAGCATTTTGTGTATGGGTCAGAGGAGCAGATTAAACGGTGGAGTTAATACAATGGGGGTGTCTAGAAAGTTTTTACTTTCTGGACACCCCCATTCATTATGCTAACGCTTCTGTTACTCGTTTTTTGAAATCCTCATATACATAAGTCCAAAGCTTGGCATCGCTTGTGTATTGTTCTAATAAATTTTTATATAATTCCTTTTGCGCTTCTTCAAAGGCTGGGTCGTCCTTTTGTGGTAGACCTGCACGTGCCTCTTCGACCATTTGCTGCAACTGTGGTGCACGTGGGCCCCACTTCGCGACAATCTCCCCTGCTCCGTTTAATAACAAGTAGATCGGAATGGCACGACCACCATTCGTTAAATGACGATCAATCAGCTCTGTATCGGCATCACGTAGGGCAGTACGCATTTCCAAATCTGCAGCCTCAGCTACTTTTCGGATAATGGGATTATTTAGCATAGCGTCGCCGCACCAATCCTCGGTAATAGCTAAAATATGTAGCCCACTGGTTTTCAATTTCGCAATAAAATCGTCCTGTGGTACTTTAAATGCCTCATAAATCGCAAGGCTGCTTTCTTTCAGCTGAGTCATGCCATCCATATAGTCTGAAATTGGCATACTCTCTTCAAAATATTGTTGCTCTGTTTTCATTTATAATCCCCCCTATTCCTTTTATTGTGCAACTTGAGCCCCTTTTTCACAACTATTTGAACTTGGCATAAAGGTGGAGGTGATAAATTAATGCCCATGTATAAGTATTGCTAATGTTGATTTATGCCAGCGCCAGAAGCTAACAGATGTTTCTTGTAGCGAAATGCAAGCGTCTGCTACACGATTTGTGGTCACGAAGGCGATGGATGTGACAGAACGTGACGATAAAATATCATCAGCCTTATTTTGGGGCGTGATGAGATTTTCTAATGGAGTCCAAGGTTACTAGCCACATTTTTCAAAATACTAGCCAACAATTCGAAAATACTAGCCATATTTTTTAAAATATTAGCCAAAATTTCAAATTTACTAGCCAATGTAAAACGGGGCAAAAATATTACTAGCCTTTAAAGGTAAATACTCGCCAATTTTCTGATTCTATTAGCCATTTTGGGTCCCGTTACTACTGCCCTAGCTCTTCATCAACACTTAACCGCATATTCCGATACGTGCGCACGGCTTTTCTACACTCCTACTAATGTTAGTATGTTTTCGAGGACTTGGATTCAGCGTCCTCAACTCGCAAATGCTAGGCGGCAGGATCTTCAGCTCATGCTCATCCCACCCTATGATAAAAAAACAAAGCAAGCCCCGCCACGTAGACTTCTGTGGGAAAGCGAGACAGTCGAGACCCCGCAGAATTTGCACTCGTGCAAATTTGAGGAGGCTCGGCGCTCGCCCACGAAAAGCGGAGTGGCGGGGCTTGCTGATTTCTATGGAACTAATAAAGTTTGCTTACAGTCTAACACGACTACCGATTAATACCGATAGCCGTGTACAGCATTATTAGCGTTTATTAATTTCTTCCATAAGGATTTGGTTCGTTAATTGTGGGTTTGCTTGACCTTTAGACGCTTTCATAATTTGGCCAAGTAATGCCTTAATTGCACGGTCTTTACCTGCTTTGAAGTCTTCTACTGATTTTGGATCGTTATTTAACACTTCTGTTACGAAACCAAGAATGACAGCTGGATCAGAAATTTGCACTAAACCTTTTTCTTTTACGATTTTCGCTGCGTCTCCACCATTTGTTACGAGCTCAGTGAAAACTTTCTTCGCAATCTTAGAAGAGATTGTACCGTCAGAAATTAATTTCACCATGCCTGCAAGGTTTTCTGGTGTAAGAGCTGTTTGACCAAGCTCTTTTTGCTCTGCGTTTAAGTAAGCAGAAACGTCACCCATTAACCAGTTAGCAGAAAGCTTTGCATCTGCACCAGCAGCTACCATTGCATCAAAGAAGTCTGAGATTTCTTTATTGATAACAAGGACAGCAGCATCATAAGCAGTTAAACCAAGCTCTGATTCATAGCGTGCTTTACGAGCATCTGGAAGCTCTGGAATCGACGCTTTAATACGTTCAACCCACTCATCCGAAATTGAAAGGCGTACTAAATCTGGCTCTGGGAAGTAACGGTAATCATCCGTACCTTCTTTTACACGCATCAGAATTGTTTTACCTGTTTTCTCATCGAAACGGCGTGTTTCTTGCTCAATCTCACCACCAGCCATTAACACTTCTGCTTGGCGGATTTCTTCGTGCTCTAAGCCTTTACGTACGAAGTTGAATGAGTTTAAGTTTTTCAGCTCTGTTTTTGTACCAAACTCTTCGCGACCATAAGGACGTAAAGAAATGTTCGCATCACAACGTAGTGAGCCCTCTTCCATTTTACAGTCTGAAACGCCTGTATATTGGATAATTGCTTTTAGTTTTTCAAGGTATGCATACGCTTCGTCTGGTGTGCGGATATCCGGCTCAGATACGATCTCAACAAGTGGTGTACCTTGACGGTTGAAGTCTACTAATGAATAGCCATCACCGTGCGTTAATTTACCTGCATCCTCTTCCATGTGAAGACGTGTAATACCGATTTTTTTCGTATAGCCTGGTGTATCACCTTTAGCTGGAATTTCGATTTCAATCCAGCCATTTTTCCCGATTGGCTTATCAAATTGAGAAATTTGGTATGCTTTCGGATTATCTGGATAAAAGTAATTTTTACGATCGAATTTTGTTTCTTGCTCGATTTCCATGTTTAAAGCAAGAGACGCCTTCATCGCGAAATCTACAACGTTTTTATTTAACACAGGTAGGACACCTGGATAACCAAGGTCGATTACTGTTGTGTTTGCATTTGGCTCAGCACCAAAGTGATTTGGTGAAGATGAGAAGATTTTTGAGTTTGTTTTTAGCTCAACGTGTACCTCTAAACCAACGACTGTTTCAAAGTTCATTATTATTTCCCCTCCCATAGAGCTGGAGTTTGCTTATGGAAGTCTGTCGCTTGCTCATAAGCATATGCTGCACGGTAAATAGTTTCTTCATCGAAGTGTTTACCGATAATTTGTAAGCCTAGTGGTAAACCGTTTTCGAAGCCACATGGAATCGAAATAGCTGGTACACCTGCTAAGTTGATTGGAATCGTTAAAATATCGTTTGCGTACATTGTTAACGGATCATCTACATTTTCACCAATTTTAAATGCTGGTGTTGGAGCAGTTGGTCCAATAATTACATCATAGTCCTCGAACACTTTGTCATAGTCTTGCTTAATAAGTGTACGAACTTGTTGTGCTTTTTTGTAGTATGCATCGTACGTACCTGCAGAAAGTGAGTAAGTACCAAGCATAATACGACGTTTTACTTCATCACCGAAGCCTTGTGCACGTGTTTCTTTGTACAGCTCCATTAGGTTTTTCACGCCTTCAGCACGGAAGCCATAACGGATACCGTCAAAGCGAGAAAGGTTAGATGAAGCTTCTGAAGATGACAGAATATAGTAAGCAGCAAGTGCGTATTTTGAATGTGGAAGTGATACTTCTTCTACTGTTGCACCTAGTCCTTTTAATACTTCTAAAGCATCTAGCACAGACCTTTTCGCTGCTTCGCCAACACCTTCACCAAGGAATTCCTTTGGTACGGCAATACGAAGACCTTTAATATCGCCGTTTAGCGCTGCTGCGTAGTTTGGCACTGGTACATTTGCTGAAGTAGAGTCGTGTTCATCTACACCCGAAATCGCTTCTAATAGTAAAGCATTGTCACGTACATTACGTGTAATTGGTCCGATTTGGTCAAGTGAAGATGCGAACGCTACTAAACCAAAACGAGATACACGACCGTATGTAGGCTTCATTCCTACAACACCGCAATATGCTGCTGGTTGGCGGATTGAACCACCTGTATCTGAACCAAGTGAGAATGGTACTTCACCTGCTGCTACAGCTGCTGCCGATGCACCTGAAGAACCACCTGGTACGTGGTTTAAATGCCAAGGATTTTTTGTTGTTTTGTATGCTGAGTTTTCGTTAGAAGAACCCATCGCAAATTCGTCCATGTTTAATTTACCGATTGTTACCATGCCTGCCTCGCGCAGTTTTTTCACAACCGTTGCATCGTAGATTGGCATGAAGCCTTCTAAAATTTTAGAAGCACATGTTGTTTCTATGCCTTCTGTTACGATATTATCTTTTACCCCGATTGGAAGACCGAAAAGTGGTCCACGCTCTTCAAAAGGTACTTTGTCTAATTGGGCAGCTTGTGCTGTTGCTTGCTCTTTATTTAATGCTAAAAACGCTTGTACATCGCCGTCTAATGCTTCAACACGGCCGAATGCTTCTTTTGTTAAATCAGCGATTGTTAGTTCACCGTTATGTAGGCTTTCTTGCAATTCTTTCGCTGAACGCTCAAATAATGTCATGCGGTGCGCCTCCTATTGATTAGTCTAAAATTGATGGTACTTTTACTTGACCAGCTTCTTGCTCTTTCACGTTTAACATCATTTTCTCGCGTGGTAACCCTTCGCCCGCTACGTCTTCACGTAGTACGTTTACAAGTGGTAACACGTGTGATGTTGGTTGAACATTTATCGTATCTAGTTCATTTAACTGCTCAGCAAAATCTGTAATCTTTCCTAGTTGCTCAGCAAATTTTTCTGCTTCTTCATCTGTAATAGCTAAGCGCGCTAAATGTGCAACGTGCTTTACCTCTTCTTTTGATAATTTCGCCATTTAATACACCTCCGAATTCGTTAACCATGCCCAATATAATACCATTTTTCAATATAAAAATCACAACTTTGATAAAAATAACCCAACTTCTATAAGACTACCGTAAAATTCTCGTCATTTAGCACACTAAAGTGTAAAGAACTCATTCTTTAGAAAAACAGCGTCGCTAACTGCGACGCTAGTTTTTATTCATAAATATGAACAAAGGGATCATCACTGTTTGGCTCTTTCTTAATCAGTGCTTCTGCTCCGTTTACAGATGTAATGTTGACTGTAATCGCTAAATCCTCTGGGAATTGCTTTAACATAACACCTGTTAAATATTGCGTAAAGCCTATTATTTCAGCTGTTCCATAAAATTGAATCGGCACCTCAATTTCTAAGCTTGCAATATCTTTATTTTGATAAAAGCCAGTCCCAATAACACTCGTAAAATTAGAGAAATACTTATCAATATCTTGCTTAAATTTTTGGAAATCGTCATTCATTTCACGATAAATATCTTCCGGAGAAGACATTGGGAACGTGACAAATTTTTCTTCGACATTAACCCATTCACCTAATTTGGTTTCGTTCTTATCGGACACATTATAGGCAAAATAAGTACCTGGAACAATGGAATTTCGTGCCTCTTGCTTAAATAGAGCAATAACAATTGGTACATCAGCAAGTTCTGGACGAGCACGAAGACGGTTAATAATCTCTTGTGCCATTTCCTTACCAGCCTTGACTAAATCGGCATTTGTAATTCCTTGCTCAAAGTATTCCCCATATTGTTCCTTTTGATAATAATAAACAGAATTTAAGGCTAGTCCGATCGACAATCCGCCTAGCTTTACTTTATTTTCGTCCGTTTTAACCAAGTAATTTTGCTCAACTATATGAGCTAAATAAATGGGTGCTTTATCTGCCTTGACTGTAGGCTCCATTTCCTGTCCAGTCGCTTTATCTATACTGGAAGGATTTAGACCTTGTAGCTCTGGTTCCTCATCCTTCGTTTGGTTTTTACGAGCCAGCCAAAAGCTTATCGTTTCCTTATCTAAGTATTGCCCTTCTTGGAAGAAGTAGTTTTCTGTATCGAACTCATGCTGGGAAATGCGCATCAACCCATTCTCCACTTCTCTCATGTCGTATTTGGTTGAAATATTAGATACGACTAGGCCTCGACTCGCACTTTCTTTATATGGAATTAACGTTCGGTAATAATTATCACTCAATTTTAGGTTAGGGATAATTGTCGTTTCCACTTCTTCTGATTGGTCTGTTTCATGTAGTACTTCTCCGTCTGGATTTATAGACGGTGCACATCCAGCTAACATCGCAAAGGCAATTATTGCCGGAATCCAGCGAAATCGGTTCATCTTAACGTGAGCCCCTTTACTGTTGTAGTTGTTCGATTAGACGGTTTTCATCCCAAATTTCGATGCCTAAGCTTTGTGCTTTATCTAATTTTGAGCCAGCATCCTCACCTGCAATCAAAAGGTCTGTTTTTTTACTAACACTCCCTGATACAGTTCCGCCTAACTCTTCTATTTTCGCTTTTGCTTCGTTACGTGTCAATTGGGCAAGTTTTCCTGTTAGTACGATTGTTTTTCCAGCAAACGGATTCGCACCCGCCTCTACAACCACCTTTTTACCTTTATAGGTCATATTGACGCCAACACCTTGTAGTCGTTGAATGAGTAGTTTAACTTCCTCATTATCAAAGTACGCAACGATTGAATCCGCCATTTTATCCCCGATTTCGTGAATGTTTGTCAGCTCCGTATTCGTTGCTGCCATTAGTGCATCCATCGTTTCATATTGCTCGGCAAGAATTTTGGCTGCCTTTTCACCTACATGACGAATACCTAAGCCGAATAACAGTCGTTCCAGTGAATTTTCTTTTGATTTTTCTAATGCCTCCACTAAATTCGTTGCCGATTTTTGTCCCATTCGGTCAAGCTGTACAAGCTGTTCTACTTGTAATAAATATAAATCCGCTGCATTGGCAATATAGCGCTCACGTAGTAGCTGCTCCACGACCTTCTCGCCTAGCCCATCTACATTCATTGCATTACGCGATACAAAATGCTTAATGCCCTCTGCAATTTGTGCAGGGCAGGCTGGATTGACGCATCGAAGGGCCACTTCCCCCTCGATTCGAATAAGGTCGCTATCACAGGCAATACAGTGCTCCGGCATTTTATATGGCTCTGTATGTTCAGGTCGCTGGTCTAAAATCACTCCCACTACCTCCGGGATAATATCTCCTGCTTTTCGGATAATGACCTTATCACCAATACGAATATCCTTTTCACGAATTAAATCTTCATTATGCAGTGAGGCACGACCAACTGTTGTTCCTGCTACTTGTACTGGCTCTAAAATGGCTGTTGGTGTAATCACACCTGTACGACCAACTGTTAAATCGATATGAAGTAGCTTTGTGACAACCTCTTCGGCTGGGAACTTATAGGCAATCGCCCAGCGAGGACTTTTCGCTGTAAAGCCTAGCTCATCCTGATGAGAGAATCGATTTACTTTTATTACAATACCATCAATTTCATAAGGTAAATTTGGGCGTTCTTCCGTCCACTTAGTAATAAACGCTAATACGTCCTCAACAGTTGCACAGGCCTGTCTTTCTCGGTTTGATGGGAAGCCTAGCTCCTGCAGGTAATCTAGCATTTCTCCATGCGAATCAATACCATACGCCTCGCCATCTCCACCAATCGAATAAATAAATGTAGAAAGATTACGGCTCGCAGCTATTTTAGGATCAAGCTGTCTAAGCGAGCCTGCTGCTGCATTTCGCGGATTCGCAAAAAGCTCCTCGCCTCGTTGGGCACGCGCTGCATTTAAAGACTCGAACGATTTTTTTGGCATATATGCCTCACCACGGACTTCGATTGTAACTGGCTCCTTTAATCGAAGGGGAATCGCGCGAATCGTTTTTAAGTTTGCCGTAATATCCTCGCCTACCGAGCCGTCTCCACGAGTAGCACCCTGCACAAACACACCGTTTTCATAGCGTAGGGAAATGGCAAGACCATCAATTTTAAGCTCACAAACGTAGGAAAAGTTATCTCCAATTGCTTGGCGGATTTTACGGTCAAAATCACGTAAATCTCCTTCATCAAAGGCGTTAGATAAGCTTAGCATCGGGTATTGATGTGTAACCTTTTGGAAGCCTTCAAGCACAGCTCCCCCAACTCGCTGTGTAGGGGAATCGGGATATATTAAAGAAGGATTGGCCTTCTCTAATGCAATTAACTCATGTAAAAGTTCATCGTAAACAGCATCGGGTACGATCGGCTTGTCTAACACATAATAGGCATAGCCATATTCATGCAATAACTGATTTAGCTCTGCGACGCGTTGTTCCGTTTCATTCATAAAATACCTCCATTACGCCTTTGTGATTGGCGCAAATTTTGCGAGTAATCGTTTAATGCCTTCATTCGGGAAGGCGATATCAAGCTCAAGGCCATCACCTTCTCCCTTCACACTTACAACTGTACCTTTACCCCATTTTTTATGTAGGGCTTTATCACCTATCCGCCAAGAAGATAGATTAGCTGTACTTGCTGCCTGTGGTTTTGTAACAGGCTCCGTCCTTTTATTTACCACTCCCTGTGAGCGATACGGCATGCGATCCTGGTAGCCGGAACGATTGGAGCCAAATGGTAAACTCTCTTGTGCCAGTGAACGACCTCCAGCTCTCGATACATGCTCAAGGATGTCGTCTGAAATTTCTCGTAAAAATCGAGAAGGTGCGTTGAAGCTTGAGCGACCAAAGATTGTACGAGATTGAGCACTCGATAAATATAACCGTTGTTCTGCACGCGTTATGCCCACGTATGCAAGCCTGCGCTCCTCCTCCATCTCTTCAGGATCATCTAACGTACGAGAATGCGGGAAAATATTTTCTTCCATCCCGATAATAAATACAACAGGGAATTCAAGTCCTTTTGCTGCATGCATCGTCATTAGTATAATGGTACCTTTTGCCTTCTCCTCTTCGTCTAAAGAATCGATATCGGCAATTAGCGCAAGGTCTGTTAGAAAGGCAACGAGCGATTTATCTTCACTACGCTCTTCAAATGCCTTTGTAACAGTTAAAAATTCTTCAATATTTTCTAGTCGACTCTCTGCTTCAATCGACTTTTCATTTTGTAGCATTGTTCTGTAGCCTGAACGCTCGATCACTTGCTCTACAAGCTCTGTTACGGACAATTCCTCCTGCTTTGCTGTTAAATCCGCAATCATCGCATAAAATCTTTCTGCCGAAGCGGCTGCTTTCCCTGTTAAGCCGATAAAAACAAGCTCCTTCATGGCATCAAAGACAGAGCGGTCCTGTTCAATGGCATAACTTAGCATTTTATCAAATGATGTAGCACCGATGCTTCGCTTTGGCTCGTTAATAATCCGCGCTAGCGATAAATCATCATCGTTATTTGCGATGAGGCGGAGGTAGGCAAGTAAGTCCTTAATTTCTTTGCGGTCATAGAATTTTGTGCCACCTACGATTTGATAGTTCATACTCGATTTGACGAGCACTTCCTCCATCACACGAGACTGTGCATTCGTACGATATAGGATGGCAAAATCATCTAGCTTACGATTTTCCTTTTCCATTAATCGCTGAATGGTTTGGACAACGAACTGTGCCTCTTCCTGCTCGTTGTACGCCTTGTAATAAACGATTTTTTCGCCTTCATCATTATCGGTGCGTAACACTTTCGGATAGCGGCTTGAATTTTTTTCGATCACATCATTTGCAGCTTGTAGGATACGCTTTGTTGAGCGATAGTTTTGCTCCAGCATAATCACCTTGGCATCCTTATAATCCTTTTCAAACGATAAAATATTGGATATATCCGCCCCGCGCCAGCGATAAATCGATTGATCAGAATCCCCTACTACACAAATATTGCGGAACTTCTTTGCTAGCATTTGTACTAGCTTGTATTGAGAGTGGTTCGTATCCTGATACTCATCCACGTGAATGTATTGGAATTTATTTTGATAGAATTCGAGTACATCTGGTGCTTGTTCGAATAATGTAATCGTCATCATTATGAGATCATCAAAATCAAGCGACTGGTTTAAGCGAAGGCGCTTTGTATAGCCCTCGTACACCTGGGCAACAACCTTTTCAAACGGGTTGTTAGGATTCATATTCGCCTTATAGCCATCTACTGTGATGCATTCATTTTTAGCGGAGCTAATTGTACTTAAAATCGCACGTGGCTCATATTTCTTCGGATCGATATTATACTCTTTTAATAAATTTTTAATCACCGTCAGCCCGTCTGAGCTATCTAAAATGGAGAAGCTTTTTGAATAGCCTAAGCGGTCAATATTGCGTCGGAGTATACGGACACACATCGAGTGGAACGTTGATACCCACATGCTTTCACACGTGCCATTTCCTAAAATGGCGTCAATTCGCTCACGCATTTCTCGCGCTGCCTTGTTCGTAAAGGTAATCGCCAAAATTTTGGATGGATATACTTCCTTTTCAACGACTAAATACGCTATACGATGTGTCAGCACACGCGTTTTTCCAGAGCCAGCACCCGCCATAATTAATAAGGGTCCTTCTGTCGTCTCCACAGCTTTTTTTTGCTGAGGATTCATACCAACTAGTAAATTATTCGTAATTTGTTTCATAACGCACCACCTTAAAGCGAACTCTTGTTCTTATATTAATTATTAAAGCATAGTTCCCTTAACTGCTTCAACTGTTTTTAAAGCTGCCTGCAAGTCGTCATATATAATATTTCCAACAACTACTGTATCTGCACAACGAGCCATTTCTGCAGCTTGTTCAGCATTCGTAATCCCACCACCATAAAATAGCTTTGTATCGTTCAATACTTCCTTTACCGACTCTACTAAGGCTGGATCGCCGTATGTGCCGCTATATTCCATATAGAAAATTGGTAGCTTAAAATAGTTCTCTGCTAGGCGAGCATAAGCGATCACATCATCCTCTGAAAGGTCCGTTTTTGCCTCTGTAGCCTGTGCAACTTTACAATCTGGATTTAATACACAATAGCCTTCAGCAACTAGCTCCTCCCATACCATAATTTCACCGTATTCTTTAATCGCCTCGTGATGTAAATCCTTCACCCATTTCGTATCCGTGCTATTTAACACAGAAGGGATAAAATAATAATCGTAGCCCGGTGTAACCGAATCTATTGTTGAGATTTCTAGTGCAACCGGAACAGAATAACGACGAACGCGAACTAATATATCAAGGACATTATCTATTGTGATACCATCTGTTCCTCCTACTAGAATGACATCTGTGCCGGATTCACAAACAAGCTCTAGCGCCTCATCAGATATTTCCTTTGCCGGATCAATTTTAAATACATGCTTCCAATTTAAGTAATCCATAAGATCCCCCTACCATTCAAAAAAATCTTTTGCTTCAAGTATAGCGTAAAGTAATAAGAATGAAAAAAACTGAGCAGTGAACTGCCCAGCCTCAAGCCATACAACTTTTCGTATGTAGATTCATTACTTCGGAGCTTGGAACGGTTTTTCGTCCGGATATAAGCGACCAAGCATTTCATCGTACGTATCATTTCCATAATCAAAACAGCGGCGTACTCGCGAAATTGTCGCTGTAGAAGCACCTGTTTCTTTTTTGATTGTTTCATATGTTTTTTTCAAACGTAATAAATGTGCCACTTCAAAGCGCTGTGCTAGTGATTGGATCTCACTAATTGTGCATAAATCATCGAAAAATTTGTAGCACTCTTCAATATCTTTTAGCTCCAATACCGCTTTAAACAATTGATCTGTTTGATGTCCACGAATTTTTTCGATTTGCATTAAACTCACCCTTTCCTCACTATTCTGAATATGTCACACTCGACGCTAGACCAGGAGATGTTGGTACAAAATGAATCCATGTTTGCCCTGCAACAAGCTTCACATCACTACCGTCATCTTCAACTGCTACGAGTAAACCATCTCTATTTTTCCAATTTACTTCGCGTAACATACCTTGCTGTACAACATAGGCCTTGCCACCAGAAGTAATATCGATCTCTCTTCTACCTTCGCGATCAATTGTACGATGTGCCATTTCAAAGAACAGCACATTTGATAGTGCTACTGGCTCCCCGGTTAAATAATCAACTGTGTCCTTATTCGCTGATTGTCTACCATAAGTGTTGGATTCTTTATGGTACGTATAAACACTGTTAAACGTAGTATTTTTACCATAATTCATTGCTACTTGATTTGCATCCAACCCTATTTTAACACTATCTTGCTCTTCATAAAACGAATATGATATTTTTTTCTGATAAACTAATGAAGCCCCTACTTTTTCTGCAGCAGCTGTAATATCTCCACCCTCAATATAGGAATTATGTGGTGCTTTTCGTTCAGACGATCGCTTAAAGAGAGTCCCATCATACTGCATCCCATTTATATTATCAACTACACCACTTGATAGCATCGACTTCGCTTCTGGGCTATAGCCATGTGCAATATAAAAGGCATCCAGCCCTTCTGCAATATCAATAAAATAAGAACGTGCACTACGTACCGGACCAATATTTGACGGCAATTGGGATTGGTACAGAGCGAGGAAGCGTGTGACATCCCCCTCTGCTAGCATTTCATAAACAACATCAGCATAGGCAATACCCGATTGAGGACGCGCATCGGGATGATTATTAACCGTAACAAGTATAGGGCGAAGTACTGGCTCTTCCGCTACGGCTTCCCCTGTAAAAGGCGTCGTATAAGGAAGCTTCTCCGCCACTCCAGCCTCCTCTACGTCGTCTCTTTCATCCTGGACTGCTTTATCTTTTTCATCATTACAAGCTGTCAGAAGTAATATCGAGCATAATGCGAACAACATTCTTTTTTTGACCATAGGATCTATCCCCTTCTTTAGCGCATTACAGACGGAATCATCACTGCATTTTTCATGACATCAAAGATCCCCCGTGGTGTAATACGAATGTATGGTAAATGTGTTGATTGTAAAAATAGTAGTGTATAAATTGCATCACAATGTTTATAGCCACGTGCTTGGAGGGCTTCTTTTAGCGCTACCTCTTTTTGTATTAGCTCTTCCACATTCCCTTCAAACATGGATCCGCCAATTGTTAATGGAATGCTTTCAACAACCTGTCCATCCTCTACTAGCACAATGCCTCCATTCATGCTCTTTAGTTCTTGGAATGCACATGCCATATCGTGAATGCTCTTCCCAATTAAAATGATATCGCCAGTATTCGAATAGGAGGATGCAAACCCTTTTACGCCCGTATCAAATCCTTTTATCATCGTATTAACGCGCCATCTCCCTTTACGATCAACGAGCATTAAATAGCTTTCATCGCTTCCTTCTGATAGCATGCTAGTATTTGCGTGAATTTTAGCACTATAAGGCTTTGTTATCACATCATTTACCATCCCGATTCCGATTGGCATTGAAAATTGGAAATCATCCTCTTGTAGATCAAAGTCAAGATCCAGCTTTCCAAAAAGAGACCAGTCCATTTTAGGGAATGTATAGCACTGAGCACCATCCCTCTTTAACCAAACTCCCTTTGATAGTACCGATTCAGGAGTTGGTGTGAGCTCGTCGGCTAAAATATTTAATGTGGCAAATCGACCAGTTGCAATCATTCCATGTAAGCCGGACATGTTATAATAGCGCGCTACATTATAGCTTGCCATTTGGTAGGCATCGATTGGAGAGACACCTGCATCTAGCGCCACACGAATACATTTGTCCATCACTCCGTCTTGGTGGAAGCTTGGCGTTGAGCCATCTGTAGTCATCATTAAGTGATCAAAAATAGCATGTTCTTTTTCTACGATACTTTTTAATAAATTCGGTAAATCTGGTCGAATGGATGAATGACGTAACGTCACTGCATAGCCATGCAAGATACGATTTTCAACTTCCTCAAGAGTCATCGCCTCATGGTCGCCATCCGCTCCTAAAAGCTTCATCTTAACTAATGTTCGTTCGGAGGCACCCGGAAAATGACCTTCAATTTTTTTCCCTTTATGCTTTGCTGATTGAATCCAATAGAGCATTTGGTCGTCACCGCGCAATAAGCGTGGCCAGCCCGTTAGCTCTCCTCCAAGTAAGACATCATGGCGATCTAGCCACTCTAGAACAGAGGCATTTGAAAATAACTCATCCTCATTTTCTAGCTCCGTTTGAGAATCAAAACGGCTCCACCAGTAGAATGAAAATGGCAGTTCATTCAATTGTTGGATTATTGTAAACGCTTTCTTATTTTGAAATGATAAAACAAACGTCATATTATCAGATAAAAATGTTGTCGTACCTGTTTGACTTGCAAATTGCGCAAATGATTGTGGGTTATATAGCTGGTATGGGTGCACGTGTGGCTCGATATAGCCCGGAACAATCGTTTTACCCTCTACATCAACGATTTCAGTTCTGCTCGTATTGACCGGCATTTCCTGTCCTACATAAACAATGCGATCTCCTAAAATCCAAATGTTCCCCAGCATCCATTTTTTATAAATGCTATGCAAATAACGAGCGTTTTTTAACACGATGGACGGTGCTCTCTTTCCATCTATAACAGCTACTTGCTCACGAATATTTTGTATTTTCCATTTTATTTCAGGCATATTCGAACACCCCTTCCAATTCAAAAATGATTAAACGTATAGCAGATTGTAAACAGCGTATACTACGAATGTTTTCTAAGCTGATAGCTTGCTCCTTGCTTAGACGATTTTATCGTAACATAGCACTTTCATAAAGCAAAGTACTTCAAAGGGATTATTTTACTTTATTGGGGAGGTGATAATTGTGCTAGAAGACAACATTTCAGAAAAAAATGCCTTTATACGTTTAATATGTGGCGTTTCGATGGTTTCATTCGGAACAGCAAGAATTGTGAATGATTCTAGCTGCATGATCGGCAAGGCAATGATTGTTGCTGGAGCTATGAAGGTAGCAGAAGGCATGTATCAATATTGTCCCCTTGTCGCACTAATGGATAAAAAAGATCCGATGGAAAGTATGATGGACTAGATATAACACTTTACAAAAAAGTAGGCAGTCGCAAACCAACGCGACTGCCTCTTTTTAATTATTGAAATGTACGCCAGCCGATATCTTTACGGAAGAAGAATTTATCCCATTCCTTTGTATCGATTGCTTCGTATACCTTTTCCTGTGCTTCTTTTAATGTTTCCGCCTTTGCAGCAACAAGTAATACACGTCCACCATTCCCTACATACGTACCGTCTACTAGCTTTGTGCCTGCATGATAAACAGGTAAACCAAGGTCATCTAGTGTTGGAAGTGGATTACCCTTCTCCACATCACCTGGATAGCCTTCAGCTGCAACAACAACACCTAGCATCGCCTCATTAGACCATTGTAGATCAAAGAACTTTTCTTCCATTAACGCCTTCATAAATAAACCGAAATCAGAAGTCATACGTGGAAGTACTACTTGCGTTTCTGGGTCACCGAAGCGCGCATTGAACTCGATTACTTTTGGTCCCTTTTCTGTTAAGATTAAACCTGCATAAAGAATACCTGTAAACGAAACGCCTTCTTCTTCCATTGCCTTCACTGTTGGCTCAACAATTTCAATATAAGCACGTGATACCACTTCTTGAGAAATTTGCGGCACTGGTGAATAAGCGCCCATACCACCCGTATTTGGACCTTTATCGCCATCGTATGCACGCTTATGATCCTGTGCAATAACCATTGGATAAATTTGTCCGTTATGCACGAATGACATGAATGAGAATTCTTCACCATCTAGGAATTCTTCAATAACAACTCGTGAAGAAGAATCGCCGAAACGTTGGTTACCAATCATATCATTTACTGCATCGATTGCTTCCTGCTCTGTCATCGCAACAATTACACCTTTACCAGCAGCTAAACCGTCTGCCTTAATAACGATTGGTGCTCCTTGCTCTTTAATATAAGAAATCGCTGGCTCTGCCTCTGTAAATGTTTCATAAGCAGCCGTAGGAATATTGTATTTTTTCATAATTTCCTTAGCATATGATTTTGAGCCTTCAATTTTTGCCGCTGCTTTAGTAGGACCAAAAATCGTTAACCCATGCTCTTGGAAGTAATCCACAATTCCTGCTGCAAGTGGCTGCTCAGGACCAACGAATGTTAAGTCAATCTCGTTTTCCTTTGCAAAAGAGACTAACGCTTCGAAGTCAAGCCCATCGATTGCTCTAACTTCGGCATCTCCGCGCATTCCGTCATTACCAGGTGCTACGAAAACTTTTTCTACGGATGGCGCAATGCTAAATTGCTTTGCAATCGCATGCTCACGACCACCACTACCGATTACAAGAATCTTCATATTTAATACCCTCCAGATAGGAAAATTTTATAATTGGTAAATCTCGTCTATGTATTAATAAACACCTCTTACCCTTTATATAGGCACAATGATGTTCATTTATTTTAGTAAAAAAACGCTCGCCTAACCAACATTAAGCGAGCGTTTTTTATTATGAAGCTCCTGTAATTGTATCCGACCAGAATAGTCATACAGCCTTACTTCATAATAGGTTGCCTTCCTCATCCCCCGGCCAAAGTGGATGATTCCTGCATATATATTTGATAGCATGTCCGGCCAAAGCCATGCTACCGATTGGGATGGATATTCTTCCGACCAGAAAGAATATCATCACCCTCATGTATAAACGCTTCTGCTACTACCCGGCCAGAGTAATAGCGAAACATTATTCTATTATAGCGTTACATAGACGAGTAAACCAAGCTTTTTTTATTAATGTTTGAAATGACGTAAAAATACACCTTTTATATTGTTAGTTAATTGTTGATTTCCGTTATGGCTAGGCGCTTTCCTGGGGGCGCCCGATGAGCCGCTTCACTCGTAATGCTCGCTGCAGGGTCTCATCTGGGACGCTAATCCCCAAGGAGTCGCCTAACCTCCACTCCAATCAACAAGCATCATTTTGTAATAGACATTGGAAAGAAATTTAAAATGGTATTCTCCAATAGATTTTTATCACAATGTGCCATGTAGTAATGGTGAATAAACACTATTAACTTTTTTAACATCGATTTACTCTATTACAGGCATAGGTTAAAAAATAAGATAAGGACTACGAAAACAATGTTGCGTATTCTGGAATCTCTGAACGATTTGTCAAAATCCTTAAGATGATTTATTTTTCATCCGAATCTGTAACAGTAGGATTTAAGTTGATTGGAGTGAAAAGCGGCGACTCCTGCGGGAAAGCGGAGTGATGAGACCCCGCAGGAGCACCTTGCGACGAGGAGGCTCAGCGCTTCGCCCGCGGAAAGCGTCCGCTTTTCACGGAGATCAACGGTTTTTCCATATCAAATTAATGTTTAAAATGACGTACGCCTGTGAATACCATTGCGATGCCATATTTGTTTGCCATGTCGATTGAATCTTGGTCTTTAATCGAGCCACCTGGTTGGATAATTGCCTTAATCCCCGCTTTTGCTGCAGCTTCTACTGTGTCGCTCATTGGGAAGAATGCGTCAGATGCTAGTGCTGCACCGTTTGCTTTTTCACCAGCTTGCTCGAAAGCAATTTTTGCTGCGCCAACACGGTTCATTTGACCAGCACCCACACCAAGTGTCATTCTGCTATCCGATACTACAATAGCATTCGACTTTACATGCTTTACAACCGACCAACCAAGCTGTAATGCATTCCATTCCTCTTCAGTCGGTTCACGGTCTGTTACAACCTTAATATCAGCATTGCCAAATCCTAAACGATCCGGCTCTTGAACAAGTAAGCCACCTTCAACAGAAACAACATTGAACTGATCTTGTTTTGCTTGTGAGAAATCAATTGTCATTAGTCGAATATTTTTCTTAGCCTTTAAAATATCAAGCGCCTCTTTTGTGAAGCTTGGTGCGATGATGATTTCTAAGAAAATACCTGAAAGCTTCTCAGCTGTTGCTTGATCTACTTCCATATTCAGTGCGATAATCCCACCGAAAATCGATGTTGGGTCTGCTTCATATGCTTTATTGAATGCTTCTTCGATTGTTACACCCGTACCAACACCACAAGGATTCATATGCTTCACAGCTACAGCAGCTGGCATTTCAAATTCCTTTACGATTTGAAGTGCGGCATTTGCATCTTGAATATTGTTGTAAGAAAGCTCTTTCCCGTGTAGCTGAGTTGCATACGCGATAGAGAAATCAGAGCCAAGACGTTTTTGATAGAATGCAGCCTTTTGGTGTGGGTTTTCACCATAGCGTAAGTTTTGCTTTAGCTCATACGTTAACGTTAAGTTCTCTGGGAACTCTTCACCAATCGCATCTGTTAGATGATTTGAAATGTAAGAGTCATATGCAGCAGTATGACGGAATACTTTTGCTGCTAAACGACGACGTGTTTCGATCGTTGTCTTACTGTCTGCTTTTAACTCTTCAAGTACGCCCTCATAGTCGTTTGCATCCACAATAACTGTTACATAATCATGGTTTTTCGCTGCTGAACGTAGCATTGTTGGACCACCGATATCGATGTTTTCAATAGCATCGTCCCATGATACGTTTGGCTTTGAAATGGTTTCAACGAATGGGTATAGGTTCACACAAACGATTTCTATTGGCTCAATGCCGTGCTCTTGCATTTGCGCCACGTGGCTAGGCTCATCAAATTTCCCTAATAATCCACCGTGAATCATTGGGTTTAATGTTTTGACACGACCATCTAAAATTTCAGGGAATTTAGTAACTTCATCAACAGCTGTAACAGGTACATTGTTATCTTGAAGTAATTTTTTTGTACCGCCAGTTGAAAGAACCTCGTAGCCTAATCCAACAAGCTCTTTTGAAAATTCTAAAATACCCTCTTTATTCGAAACACTGATTAGTGCACGTTTAGTCACAATAACGTCCTCCAATATGTTATAAGCCTCAATAGCTTTTTTTGTCATTTTCACAACAGGCAGTGCCTGCGCTCTTTTAAAAGTTAGTATACTAACAAGCGTGTCGAATTAACTTTAATCGTTAATAGAAACGTGTAATACGTTGATTTCCGCTCCATTCGGCTCGCTTTCCACGGGCATGGCTTCAGCCTCCTCGTCGCTCGTACCTCGGTGCTCCTGTCGCTGCGCTTTCGTCGCAAATAAATTTCCTGCGGGGTCTTCAGGCCAACACGATGTTGGTCACGAAGGCGTTGTCACAGGACGTGACGGTTTTAGCCTTCGTTCCTTTATTGCTATTCCCGTAGGAGTCTCGCCGATTCCACTTCAATCAACTGGGAATCCATTTTTAATCACTTTTTTATCAAAAACAGGCTTCTATAAAGGAAATATTTCGATAATCAACACACCTGGTATACTAATAAACTAGTACATCATTTACTGAATAAATTTTGTAATGTTTTTGTATAAAGTGCATGCTCTACGCTATGAATACGTTCTTCTGTCGCCTCACGGTTACCGTCTACAACTTCTACTGCTGCTTGTGCGATAATTGGACCTGTATCCATGCCTGCATCTACATAGTGAACTGTCACACCGGTTACTTTCACCCCATGCTCTAGTGCTTGACCAATCGCGTCCTTGCCAGGGAATGAAGGCAATAAGGATGGATGGATGTTAATAATGCGATTCGAATACGCATTCAGTAGCACATCACTCACTAATCGCATATAGCCTGCTAGCACAACCCACTCCACACCAAGCGCACGTAATTCAGCGATAATTGCCTCTTCATATGCTGCTTTTGATTCGAATGTTTTTGGTGAGAGCTCTAGTACTGGGATATTAGAGTTATTTGCACGTGTGACGACGTATGCACCCGGCTTGTCTGTTACAACAAGCTCAATGCTTGCATGTAAGTCTCCACGCTCAATTGCCTCTTGAATCGCTTGGAAGTTACTACCGCTTCCAGAAGCAAATACTGCAATTTTCGTCGTCATTCTACTAAACTCCCGTCATGCTCACCGTTGAAAATTACACCTTCACCTTTTACAACACGACCAATTTTATAAGCCTCTTCACCGTTTGCTTCTGCCGCAGCGATTACTTTTTCTACGTCCGCTTCAGGCACAGCCACTACAAAACCAACACCCATGTTGAAGACGTTGTATAAGTCTTTGTCCGCTAACTGTCCTTTATCTTTTAAGAATTCAAAGATGCGTAGTACTGGCCAAGTGCCTAAGTCGATTTCTGTCGCAAGACCTGCTGGCATCATACGTGGTAGGTTTTCATAGAAGCCACCACCCGTCACGTGTGCACAGCCATGCACATCGCCTGCTTTAAGCATAGCAAGTACTGGTTTTGCATAAAGCTTTGTTGGTTGTAGTAACGCTTCACCGATTGGACCTAAGTCTTCATAGCCTTCTACTACTTGATCGACTGCGAATTCATTATCCGCGAATACGATTTTACGCACTAAAGAATAGCCATTCGAATGCACACCGCTTGAAGTAAGACCGATTAGTACGTCGCCTTCTACGATTTTTTCACCTGTAATGATGTCCTTTTTTTCACAAGCACCTACAGCAAAACCAGCTAAATCGTATTCATCTTCCTCATAAAGACCCGGCATTTCTGCTGTCTCGCCACCGATTAAGGCTGCACCAGACTGCACACAGCCATCCGCTACACCTTTAACGATTTGCTCGATTTTAGCAGGCTCAGCCTTTCCAACCGCTACATAATCAAGGAAATAAAGCGGCTCTGCACCTTGTGCGACGATATCATTGACACACATTGCAACACAGTCAATACCGATTGTGTCGTGTTTATTGACCATAAAAGCAAGCTTTAATTTTGTACCAACACCGTCTGTACCTGAAATAAGAACAGGTTCCTTTAAGTTTAACGTAGACAGGTCAAACATCCCGCCGAAGCCACCAAATGTTCCCATCACACCTAAACGATTTGTACGTTCAACATGTGATTTCATACGCTTCACTGCTTCATAACCCGCTTCAATATTTACCCCTGCTTGTTCATATGCTTTTGACATAAGTCGTTAGCTCCTCCTTAATAAACCTTTTAACATTCTTTTTCATGTGGTAGGACTGTATCTGGGAAAATTTCTGTTGGATATTTTCCTGAGAAGCAAGCCATACATAAGCCACGGTTTTCATCTTCGAATGGACGTGCAGTCGCTTCAATCATACCTTCTGCTGAAAGGAATGTTATCGTATCTGCACCAATTGCTTCGCGAATTTCTTCGACACTATGACTCGACGCGATTAACTCTTCATGTGTCGATGTATCGATGCCGTAGAAGCATGGATCTGTCATTGGTGGCGATGAAATCACAACATGCACCTCTGTAGCCCCTGCATCCTTTAACATTTTGACGATTCGACGAGATGTTGTACCGCGCACGATTGAATCATCGACCATTACGACACGTTTGCCTTTTACTACTTGCAGAACCGGAGAAAGCTTCATTTTTACACCGCGCTCACGTAGCTCTTGTGTTGGTTGGATAAATGTACGGCCCACATAGCGGTTTTTAATTAAACCAAGCTCATATGGAATGCCACTTTCCTCAGCAAAACCAATAGCTGCAGAAATACTTGAATCAGGGACACCTGTTACAACATCTGCTTCGATACCGGCACATTCTTTAGCAAGCTGTTTCCCCATACGTTTACGCGCCATGTGTACATTAATACCGTCGATATCTGAATCGGGACGTGCTAAATACACATATTCCATTGCACACATCGCGCGATTATCTTTCGCTACGAAACGATCCGATTCTAAGCCTTTATCGTTAATAATGATTAATTCACCTGGCTCTACTTCACGTACATATTCTGCACCGATTAAATCAAATGCACATGTTTCAGAAGCAACGACCCAGCCGTCTCCTAATTTGCCTAATGACAGTGGGCGTAAACCGTGCATGTCGCGCGCAACCATCATCGTATCCTCTGTCATAATTAGGAATGAAAATGCACCTTTTAATAGGGACAATGCATTTTTCACCTTTGCACGGAATGGTGAATGCGTTGATTTTTTAATTAAATGCGCTAATACTTCCGTATCTGAAGAAGAGTGAAAAATACTCCCTCCGCGCTCTAAATATTGTTTTAAGTGATTCGCATTTACAAGGTTACCGTTATGCGCGATTGATAAACTGCCTGTTGATGAATGGAAAAGTAAAGGCTGGACATTTTGAGGACCAGCACCGCCTTGCGTTGTATAACGAACATGCGCAATCGCCGCTTTTCCTTTCACCTTGCTTAACTTTTCTTCGTTAAACACATCATTAACAAGTCCTTCGCCTTTTACGGCGCGCAGAGTAGAGCCGTCTGTAACGACAATACCTGCGCCTTCTTGTCCACGATGCTGTAATGCATGAAGTCCGTAATAGCTAATTTGTGCTGGATCTGAGTGTCCCCAAATACCAAAAACCCCACATTCCTCGTTTAAGCCTCTGATTTCAGCAAGCATGGGATTGCTCCTTTCCAAGCAGAACGGAATTCCTCCACTGTACCTTCTACAAGCACACCGTTGTCACCGTTAATAGTTAATGTTGCATCTTCTGTTACGACACCGATTTTTTGTGCGTCTTTTACGATTTCCTCAAATGCGGCTGCATTTTCTTCTTTTACTGTTAGGATAAAGCGAGATTGTGATTCGGCGAATAGAGCAGTAACGGCTGATCCTGTTAAGTTCGCTTTCACGCCTAAGCCGTTAGCTGCAAACGTTTTTTCTGCAAGAGCAACGGCTACACCACCCTCAGAAACGTCATGTGCCGATTGAACAAGACCAGCACGGATCGCTGCTAAAATTGCTGCTTGACGAGTTGCTTCCACGTCTAGGTCAATTGCAGGTGCTTTACCAGAAATTTGACCTTCGATTAATTTTTGAAGCTCCGAGCCACCGAATTCTGTCGCTGTTTCACCGATTAAATATACTAGATCTCCAGCTTGCTTCACTTCTTGTGTTGTTACGTGTTCAAGCTCTTTCACTAAACCAACCATACCAATTGTTGGTGTTGGGTAAACCGCTTCACCACTTCGCTCGTTGTACATAGATACGTTACCACCGATAACTGGTGCATCTAATGCTAAACATGCCGCTGAAATTCCATCAGCTGACTTTTGAATTTGCCAGAAGATTTCTGGTTTTTCTGGGTTACCGAAGTTTAAGCAGTCTGTAATCGCAAGTGGCTGCCCACCTGAACATACGATGTTACGTGCCGCTTCAGCAACTGCGATTTTACCACCAGTTTCTGGATCTAAGTAGATATAGCGAGAGTTACAGTCTGTTGTCATCGCTAATCCTTTATTTGTACCACGTACACGTAACACCGCTGCGTCAGAGCCTGGCGCTACAACTGTGTTTGTACGTACTTGATAGTCGTATTGATCATATACCCACTCTTTAGAAGCTACAGTAGGTGCTTGTAATAGAGCTGTTAGTGTTTCTTTATAATCTGTTACTGTTGGTTCAGCATTTTCCATCGCTTGGTACTCTGCGAAGTAAGCCGGCTCAGCATCTGGCATAATGTAAACTGGTGCGTCCTCTGCAAGTGCATCAGCAAGAACCTCTGCTACAACCTCACCTTTGTGGATTAAACGTAGCATTTTGTCATCTGTAACACGGCCTACTGCTACAGCATCTAAATCATATTTATCGAAGATTGCTTTAATTTCATCTTCACGACCAGCTTTTACAACCATTAACATACGCTCTTGAGATTCAGATAACATCATCTCGTAAGCTGTCATGCCTGTTTCACGCTGAGGAACTAAGTCAAGGTTCATCTCTACGCCAGTGCCAGCTTTAGAAGCCATTTCTGCTGAAGATGAAGTAAGACCTGCAGCACCCATATCTTGAATCCCAACAAGGGCATCTGATTTCACTACTTCTAGACATGCTTCTAAAAGTAATTTCTCCATGAATGGGTCCCCAACTTGTACTGCTGAGCGTTTTTCTTCTGTATCATCATTTAATTCCTCAGAAGAGAATGTCGCTCCGTGAATTCCGTCACGACCTGTTTTTGCCCCAACGTACATTACTGTGTTACCTACACCAGCAGCAACACCTTTTTGGATGTCCTTATGGTCGATTAAACCTACACACATTGCGTTTACAAGTGGGTTGCCTTCGTAGCAAGGGTCAAACTGAATTTCGCCACCTACTGTTGGAATTCCGATACAGTTACCGTAACCTGCGATACCTGCAACAACTTCTTCAAATAAGTATTTACCACGAGCTGATTTTAACTCGCCAAAGCGCAGGGAGTTTAGCATCGCAATTGGGCGTGCACCCATTGAGAACACATCACGGATAATACCACCAACACCTGTTGCTGCACCTTGGTAAGGCTCGATTGCTGATGGGTGGTTGTGAGATTCCATTTTGAATACTACCGCTTGCTCGTCACCGATATCCACGATACCCGCACCCTCACCAGGACCTTGTAGGACTTGAGGACCTTTTGTTGGGAATTTGCGTAGGACTGGCTTTGATTTTTTGTATGAGCAGTGCTCTGACCACATTACTGAGAATAAACCGATTTCCGTCCAATTAGGCTTGCGTCCCCCTAATTTTTCTACCGCTAAATCGTATTCCTCATCTGTCATACCCATGTCCGCATAAAGACGCTCGACTTTAATTTGCTCCGGAGTTGGCTCGAAATTATTTGTTGACATGTTGTTCCCTCCACTGCTTCACAATTGATTTGAATAATTTTAGACCATCAGCACCGCCAACGATTTCGTTCGCTGCACGCTCTGGGTGAGGCATCATACCAAGCACGTTACCTTGCTCGTTAATAATTCCTGCAATATCCTCTAAAGAACCGTTCGGATTTTCACCTGAGTAAGTGAATACGATTTGGTTGTTTGCTTTTAAAGCTGCTAACGTTTCTTCGTCACAGTAGTAGTTACCTTCACCGTGTGCGATTGGAATATTAATCACTTCATCTTGCTCGTACTGATTTGAGAATAATGTGTTGTTATTTTCAACTTTTAACTGTACTGTACGGCACATGAATTTTAAGTTTTTGTTGCGTAGTAGTGCACCTGGTAATAAACCGGCCTCTGTTAGGATTTGGAATCCATTACAAACACCAAGTACTGGCTTGCCCTCTGCTGCAAATTTCTTTAATGCCGTCATAATGTTAGATTGGTTAGCCATCGCGCCACAGCGTAGATAGTCACCATAAGAGAAGCCACCAGGTACTAATGCACCGTCGAAGCCCTCTAAGCTACTTTCTGTATGCCAAACGTATTCTACTTCTTCACCTAATTCGTCTTTGATCGCATGATACATGTCGATATCACAGTTAGACCCTGGGAAAACGAGTACTGCAAATTTCATAGTATTATGCCTCCTCGATTTCGTAGCGATAGTTTTCAATAACCGTGTTTGTTAACATTTTTTCACACATTTCTTTAACGATTGTATCGATATCACGGTCTGTATCAGCGATTGTAACTTCAAGGTATTTACCGATACGAACATCTGCTACTTCACCATAACCGATTTTCTCTAATGAACCTTTTACTGCTGAACCTTGTGGATCTAAAATACTTTCTTTTAATGTTACGTAAACTTTAACTTTTTTCATTGTCTATTTTCCTCCAAGTCTAGTAAGTATGATTTCATAAACTTCTGTTAAACTGCCAAGATTACGGCGGAACACGTCTTTATCAAGCTTTTGCTTCGTTTTGGTATCCCAAAGACGACAAGTATCTGGTGAAATTTCATCAGCAAGTAACACATTTCCATTGGCATCACGACCAAACTCAAGTTTAAAGTCGATGAGCTCTACCCCTACCTCAGAAAAGATTGGGCGGAGCACTTCGTTGACGCGAAGACCTCCGTCGTATAGTGCTTGTACCTCTTCCTGAGTCGCAAGACCGAGCACATCGATATGCTCTGTCGTAATATGTGGGTCCCCTAAATCATCATTTTTGTAGTAATACTCTACAATCGGACGCTTCAGTGGTGTGCCCTCTTCTAGCCCTAATCGTTTTGCGAGTGAGCCTGCCGCAATATTACGAACGACAAGCTCGATTGGAATGATATCGACTTTTTTGACAAGCTGCTCATGATCAGAAATGCGTTGCACGAAATGTGACACAATTCCGGCTCCTTGTAATTTTTCGAATATTAGCGTTGTAATGCGGTTATTTAGCACACCTTTACCCGCAATATCTTCCTTCTTTTCACCATTGAATGCTGTTGCACTGTCCTTATATTCTACAAAAAGGATTTCTGGATCCTCCGTAGAGTATAATCGCTTCGCTTTACCTTCGTACAAAAGTTGACCTTTATTCATGACATGTTCCCCCTAGATTAGTTTAGACCGCAACGTTCGAAGATAAGATCGACGTTTTGGATGTGATAGTTGTAATCAAAGCAATCGTCTAGTTCCTCTTTTGATAGCAGCGATGTAATTTTTTCATTCGCCTCTACTAATGGTCGGAATTGTGTTTGCTCGTCCCATGCACGCGCTGTTAATGGCTGCACAGTATCATACGCTTCTTCACGTACTAAACCTTTATCGATTAACGCAAGTAGGATTCGCTGCGAATAAATAAGTCCAAATGTGCGATCCATATTACGTTTCATATTTTCAGGGAATACAGTTAAGTTTTTCACGATGTTACCAAATCGATTTAACATATAATTTAAAGCAATCGTTGCATCTGGAATAATAACGCGCTCTGCAGATGAATGTGAAATATCACGTTCATGCCATAGGGCTACGTTTTCAAATGCCGTCATCATGTAACCTCGAATTAGACGAGCCATACCCGTCATATTTTCAGAGCCGATTGGGTTACGTTTATGCGGCATAGCAGAAGAGCCTTTTTGACCTTTACCGAACGCTTCCTCGACTTCGCGTGTCTCTGACTTTTGAAGACCGCGAATTTCTGTTGCAAACTTTTCAATCGATGTCGCAATTAATGCAAGTGTACTCATGTACTGTGCATGACGATCACGTTGTAATGTTTGCGTTGAAATGGGTGCTGCTTCTAAACCTAAGTGCTCACATACGTATGCCTCTACACGAGGATCAATATTTGCATATGTGCCAACTGCGCCGCTCATTTTACCTGCTTCAATAATCTTCGCTGCCCCTTCAAAGCGCTCTAAGTTACGCTGCATCTCCTGGTACCATAGGGCAAGCTTTAAGCCAAATGTTGTTGGCTCTGCGTGTACGCCATGTGTACGGCCCATCATTACTGTGTATTTATGCTCTAAGGCTTTTTCACGAATGATGCCTATGAAGTTGTGTAAATCTTTGCGAAGAATATCATTTGCTTGTTTGATTAAGTATGACAGCGCCGTGTCAACTACGTCAGTTGAAGTTAAGCCGTAGTGCACCCACTTGCGCTCCTCACCAAGTGTTTCCGATACTGCACGTGTAAACGCAACAACGTCATGGCGAGTTTCCTGCTCAATCTCGTAAATACGGTCTACATCGAAGGATGCATGCGCGCGAATTTTCGCTACGTCCTCTTTCGGAATGTCACCGATTTCCGCCCAAGCCTCACAAGCTAAAATTTCGACTTCCAGCCATGCTTGAAACTTGTTTTGCTCAGTCCAAATAGCACCCATTTCAGGTCGTGTATAACGTTCGATCATAGTATGTGCTCCTTCTACTCTGGCCAGATACCAGAATCCTTGATTTGTTTTAGTGTAGTATTTACATCATCCGTCATAATTGTGACGTGACCCATTTTACGGTTTACCTTTGCTTCAGCTTTTCCGTATAAATGAACCGACCAATCAGGATACTTCGAAATAGAGTTTGTCAATGGCACTACATGTTGCCCTAGTACGTTCACCATAATAGATGGTGCCCATAGCTTTGGCTTGCGTAGTGGCCACCCGCACACAGCACGGATATGCTGTGTAAATTGTGAAATATTACAAGCTTCAATAGAATAATGACCTGAGTTATGTGGTCGTGGTGCTAATTCATTGATGACGATGCTGCCATCTTCTAGCACAAACATCTCTACCGCTAATGTACCGATTAAATCGAGGTGATCCGCAATTTTCGCTGCTTCCTGCTCTGCTTGGGCAGCCGTTTGCTCTCCAATACGAGCCGGTACAATTGTTTCATGTAAAATATGATGTACGTGAATGTTCTCCCCTACTGGTAGGCAGTATGTCTCGCCATTTCCGTTTCGTTGAACAATCACCGATATTTCTTTTGTAAAAGGTACAAAGCCTTCAGCAATACATATAGAATGTGCAAAAAGCTCTTGTGCTAACGGTAAATCTTCTTTTGCTTTTAGTAGCTGCTGTCCCTTACCGTCATAGCCACCACGTGCTGTCTTAACAATACATGGGAAACCGATTTCGTCAATTTTCGCAACAAGCTCCTCATAATTCGCCGCTACAACATATGGAGCTACTGGACAACCAGCCTCGACAATCGCCGCTTTCTCTGTCACACGGTTTTGTGTTATACGAACTAATTCAGCACCTTGAGGCACATACGCTATTTCTGTTAAACGCTTCAAGCCTTCATAGTCAATATTTTCGAATTCGTAAGTAATAACATCACTTACTTCTGCTAATTCCTCTAGGGCTGCTTCATCATCGTATGGTGCGACAATACGAATATCTGCAACTTGTCCACATGGCGAATCCATCGCTGGCTCTAGTACGGCAATTTTATAGCCTGCTTCCTTCGCAGCAACTGCCATCATACGTCCAAGCTGACCGCCACCGATAATCCCTATTGTTTGACCTGGATAAATCATTTTCGTCACACTAAGTCACCTGTGCTTTCCAATACTTGCTGCTTCGTTGCTTCCCGACGAGCGTCTAGCTTTGAGGCTAATCCCTCTTCTGTCGTCGATAAAATTTGTGCTGCCAGTAAGCCTGCATTTGTTGCACCTGCTTTTCCGATAGCTACTGTTGCTACTGGAACTCCACCAGGCATTTGTACGATTGAAAGAAGTGAATCCAAACCGTTTAATGCTCGAGATTGAACTGGAACACCAATGACAGGTAATGTCGTTTTCGCTGCAACCATACCTGGCAAATGAGCCGCACCTCCAGCACCTGCAATAATTACTCTAATACCTCGACCGCGAGCAGCCTCAGCATACTCAAACATTAAATCAGGTGTACGGTGTGCTGAAACGACTTGCTTTTCGTATGGTACCTCTAATTCATCTAAAATATCACATGCATGCTTCATTGTTTCCCAGTCACTAGAACTGCCCATTATAACGCCAATTTTCGGATTCATAGGTTTCGCTCCTTTTAAACATCTTCTTCATTGCGCATTATTTCATTTAATAATGAAAAAAGTCCCCAAATAAACTACTCTCTATGCATAAGAAAGCAGTTTACTCGAGGACTTAAATTAAAAGAATATGTAGACAAAAGCATCCGATTCCACACCCTTTTCTCATCATTCCTAAAGTTGCTTTCCCGCATAGTCCGGAATTTACGGTACCGGGTAGAGACACTAGAGCCATATTCTCTAGCATATATGTGGGTTATAAATGTTTTTCCTTTTCACATTTTAACAAGGGAACCCAATAAAATCAATGTTAAAATGCGAACGATAAATTTTCAGAAAACGGTATTGTTCGGATTTTCATTCATTTACATTTAATCTTCTATTAATATAGCCTTAAATTTAATTTTTTGACGAAGGTACGTCGGTTCTCCGTCCACAAGGTGAAACACCGGCTCCTCTTTTCGACCGAATGCCATATAACCGTCCTTCTTCATTCGTTCCAAACATTGCTCGATTGTTTCATTTTCTTGTACTTCATACCAAACTTGTTTCTTTGACAAATATGCCCATCCTTCCTCACACTAAAGGTTGCTATTACTATAACATGTTCTCTCTAAATCGTAATAAATTATAGTGAGAAAATTGTGAACGATTCGTCACAGTTATCTATTATTCAATAAAATATTTTTTCACTTTTTCATTTCCATGCTCGGTAGTAATACATGGCTAGTATTTAACTCCTTACTCTCAATTACTATAGCTGTTATTCCTTTTTTAGATACCGTTTCGTGCCATTCTCCTTTACACCACAAAACAGCCTCACCTTCGTGTAAAGGTATTAGCTTATTATCCTCATTTCTGACTAACGCCTCTCCTTGGAGGATATACAATAATTGCGGAACAACTGCTTGATGATAGCCGATAATGCCATTTTCCTTTAAAGTAATCAAACTAATTTTGGCTTCTTCTTTTAGTTGAATAAATTGATTTATGCAAAAGTTTGAATTAAAATGTGTAACTTGAATCCCTTCGCCTCTTCGTAGCTCAAAAAATTCCATTCTCACATTCCCCCGTTTACATTTCCGATATTTTAACTAACACTTTTCCTTCGTAACTTCGGCTTTGAATTAATTGATGAGCCTGTGCTATATTACTTAAATCAAAAATGGCTGCGACAGGAAGCATAATTTTATTTTCAGTAAACAACTCAATGACTTTTTCTGCAACGGGAGCCAATCGGTTGGGATCATGCTTTCTTGTCGTTCCTAAGCTAAAGCCTTTTACATTCTGACAGCTGCTATGCACATCACTTGTTTTAAAGGTCCCTGCTCTACCACTGCTATTTCCAAATTGCACAAGAGTCCCGTAGAGAGCCAGGCATTGTAAGCTTTTTGATGTAACATCACCTGCAACAGAGTCAAATATAACGTCTGCCCCCTCATTATTCGTGAGTTTCAGTACTTCCTCAACAAATGTGTCATACGTACATACGACATCTGCTCCTAAATCTTTTACATATTGTGCTTTTTCTAAGTTGCCTACTGTTGTAATAATCTGTTTCACACGGGCAAGCTTTGCCAGTTGCACAAGCATGGAGCCTACACCGCCAGCCCCACTATGAATGACAATTACATCCGTTGGTTTTATCTGCCCTATTTCATGGATAAGCATATATGATAGGATCGAAACCGTTGGAAAGGTTGCTGCCCTTTCGAATGTTAAACTATCCGGTATTTTATAGACTAATTGCTCGGACGCAACAACATATTCCGCATACGATCCATTCTTCGGAAAGGCAATTACACGATCACCTTTTTTAAATGAGCTATTTTCATTCGTCTCTTCAACTGTTCCAGCAACATCTAAACCTAATATGAGTGGGAATTGACCCTTTCCCTTATTACCGATACGTTTTTTAATATCTGCATAATTTACACTTGTGTATGCTGCTTTTATTAGTACTTCGTTTTCACCTATAGCTGGCCTGTCAATGTCCGTATACAAGAGAACATCTACATTACCAAACTCATGCTGAATTACCGCTTTCATTTCATTCCCCTCCAGTCTCTTTTACTATAGCTTACTCTCCTAAAAGGCATAAAAACAATATGAAACGACTAATCATTTTAATTTTACATTTTCATTCCATGCATCAAGAGCCTGATTTATAAAAAAATAAGCATAATCAAATATATATTTGATTACACTTTTGTAGTAGGTTCTTACGAAAAGGTTTCCATTTTAGTTATCT
Organism: Lysinibacillus sp. 54212; assembly: GCF_036662795.1. Classification (NCBI taxonomy): domain Bacteria; kingdom Bacillati; phylum Bacillota; class Bacilli; order Caryophanales; family Bacillaceae; genus Lysinibacillus; species Lysinibacillus sp. 54212. The sequence continues at coordinate 760 of NZ_JBAFWZ010000002.1, read as the reverse complement.
TTTAACCATTCCTTGTATTCCTCTTGTGTATATTCGTCCGTTTTCACAACAGTCCATTGATTCTCTATTCGCTTTAAGAAAATCTTAATTAGATGTTCTCCCCCAGACTCATCAAAATCATTTCGTAAATACGTAACCGCTCCGTGAACAAGAACTATTATCTCATTTTCATTTATTGTTTGTACTTTAATTCGTTCATACGCTTCTATATTGTAATTAGCGTCAATTAATTCAAAATCTTTATTTAAAGTTTCAACCTCATACTTTTCTACATTAATCCCTAGATTACGGTCTATACTATTCTTTAATTCAGGGTATCTTTTCCATAAAATATTGATATCATCATTTATGACTGCCTGGGTTCTATAATACATATACTCTCTAATTGGCTTAGTATAGTTCACCCAAGAGGATGACTCTGGTTCGATAAATTCTATCTCTTCTTTAGATTTATCATTGGGGGCTGATTTTTGATCACAGCCTACTAAGGTTGATACAATAACCATTATTAGGATTCCTGTTAGTAGCTTCTTCATATTGTTCTCCTCATACATGACGATATTTTACACTTCAGCGATATTTCAACATAAAATCGGAAGAATTTCACACTTATTATATAGATAATTTTATAATAGCAAAAGAAAAAAGCCTGAGATAATTCTCAGACCTTTGTTTGTGCCTAGCGATGTCCTACTCTCACAGGGGGAAGCCCCCAACTACCATCGGCGCTAAAGAGCTTAACTTCCGTGTTCGGTATGGG